>CANFFA010000127.1 GCA_947445425.1 Paludibacteraceae bacterium | reverse complement strand
TCACACCTTCTGCTAATCCGTCAAGTTTTACTGGAAGTTCAATTACAACAGCTTTATCTTCAGTTACCTGAAAAAAGTCAATGTGTAATACATTGTCAGTTACTGGATGAAATTGTAATGCTTTCATGATGGATTTAGTTTTTTTACCATCAATGTTTAATTCTACAATAAATACTTCTGGTGTGTAAATCAACTTACGCAAGTCACTACTTGTTGCAGTAAAGTGAACGTTACCTCCAATACCATACAATACACAAGGTACACTTTCAGTAGCGCGATCAGCTTTTGTTGCTTTTTTTCCAAGGTCAGTTCTTACTGCGCCTTTTAATTCAAATGTTTTCATTCGTTTTTTTTATGTGTTACTCAAAATTTAAGCGTTTATTTTTAAGTGATTAGTCGCTTAATTTCCCATCACACTTTCTTTCTCAAAAAAGTGCTGCAAAGGTAATATAATTATTAGTTTTGGGCAATAGTAGCCCTTTATTTCTTGGTGTTGAAGACGTTTAAAGCAATTTCATCAATTATTATAAGCTGAAATTGCTTTTAAAGTATCTTTTTGTTGTAGCATTGCTAAAACTATTAATTATTGCCTGTTAATTGTTTTGCTACTATTCTCATATGTTCAAAAGCTGCTTCCTTTTCGTTTGGTATTATTCCATCCAAAATAGCATCTTTAATACGCATCTTAATGTCTCCAACCAAGGCACAAGCAGGTAGATTAAGTGCCTCCATAATTTCCAGTCCGCTAATGGGTGGTTGGAAATTACGTACTTTATCTTTCTCTTCTATTTCTTTTAGTTTTTTGCGAACAATTTGAAAATTTGCTTTGAATCGTTTAACTTTTTCTTGGTTTTTAGAGGTAATATCTGCCTCGCATAGCATCATTAAATCATCAATGTCGTCACCAGCATCAAATAGTAATCTTCTTATGGCAGAATCAGTTATCTCATCTTCGCTTAATACGATCGGGCGCATGTGCAAGGATACCATTTTTTGAACATATTTCATTTTTTCATTGGTTGGCAATTTCATTTTTTTGAAAATCTCGGGAATCATTTTTTCCCCAATGAAATTATGGTTGTGAAATGTCCAACCTGTTCGAGCATCATAACGCTTGGTACGCGGTTTACCGATATCATGTAGCAAAGCACTCCAACGCAACCAAAGATTATCTGTATGTTCGCACAATCCATCTAGTACTGCTAAAGTATGATAGAAATTGTCTTTGTGACCAACACCGTCTTTTGTTTCTGCACCTTTTAAAGCCAATACTTCTGGGAATATAAGCTCCAATAACCCAGTTTTTTCTAGTAATATAAAACCCACCGAAGGTCGACGAGACATCATAATTTTGTTCAACTCATCAGCAATTCGCTCTTTCGAGATTATGGAGATACGCTCTTTGTTTTTGGCAATTGAATCAAAAGTGCTTGTTTCTAGGAAAAAACCCAGTTGTGCAGAGAAGCGAATACCCCGCATCATTCGCAAAGGATCGTCGGAAAAAGTAATGTCTGGATCAAGTGGTGTTCTAATGACAAAATTTTGTAAGTCCTCCATTCCACCAAATGGATCCACCAATTCCCCAAAACGATCTTTATTAAGGCATAATGCCAATGCGTTGATGGTAAAATCACGACGATTTTGATCATCTTCAAGCGTTCCATCTTCCACGATTGGTTTACGAGAATCTCTTTGGTAAGATTCTTTACGGGCACCTACAAATTCAACTTCTAAGTCACCCAATTTTACTTGAGCAGTTCCAAAATTCTTGAATACAGAAAGGCTTGCTTTTTTTCCAAGTTTCTCGGCAACCCGTTTTGCTAATTCTATTCCACTGCCAACAATTACAACATCAATATCTTTAGATGGTCGTTTAAGAAATATATCCCTTACGAACCCTCCAATTACATAACATTCTTGTTGCTGTTCATCAGCTGCTTCGGATATAATTTGAAATATCTTGTCTTTTAAATACTCTTTCATATAAGTTTTCTAATTCTTTTCTAACGCAAAGGTAAGCTAATATGTTTAATTCTTCTAGAAAATTAAAAGACTGATAGTACACTCCAAAAATGAAGTACCATCAGTCTTAAATTGTATATCCTAAGAAAATAAATTTGTGATTCTCTTATTTTTCAACAGCCACTTTAACTTTCTTTGCCTTTACTTTTTGAAGTTCATTTTCAAGCGATTCAATCTCCTTTTCCTGATGATTTATTGTTTTGAGTAATTCGTTCAACTCTTCATTCTCAATAGTTGTTGGATATTGCGCTTCCACACGTTCTAAAAAATCAGCCAAGACATTCATGTAATTCATGAACGCTTCATATGGCGATTCAAAATGTGTTCCGTTCGCATCTCTATGGCTCATATAACGGAAGTGATCTGTGGATTGTAGCATCAACCAATCACGTTGCAAAGGCTTGTCGGAACACATGTGTACTCGTTCGCTAACCGCATATAATTTATTAAGTGCCTCTTGTTGAAGATCATTCCCTGTCCAAAAACTTAAATCTTTTTCATGACCTGACCAACTAATTGGGTAAGGACAGGAAATAGTTCCTGCAGATTCAAACTTTTTACCTGCTTCAGTTGGGAAGATGAAACTAATTTGCTGCTCCATGGCATGATATGGAAGTGCCTTTAAGAATTCGAAGATTCCTGATTCAGCTTTTTGGTACATTCCTAAAGCTTCATAGCCCATCCATATATTTGTAATTTCTTCATTTTCTGGAGATGATTTTACCCATCCTATAAATTTATCTGCTGTCAAGGGAAAATTACCCGAATTTTGATCCGAAAAACGGAAAGAGATATCATCACTCAATCGACTATTTCTAATCAATAATTTTAATTTGTGCACGTAGGAATGGTTGTATACAAAATTTGGACTTTTCCATCCCATGATGTGACGGGCTTCGTCAATGAGCATGGTTTTATAACCCATTTTGGATACGATTTCACCAATTTTATCTGAATAAATTAATTCTGCATTTCGGAAGGCTGTAGGCTTTTTGCCAAAAAGACTTTCAATTTTGTCAGCATGCATTTTAACTTGCAACTCAAATTCATTCGCATCAAAAATAGAAGAGATGGAATGTGCATAAGGTTCAGCAAGAAATTCTACACTTCCAGTTTTGGCCAATTCTTTGAAGCTATCAATTACCTCAGGCGCATATTGTTCCAATTGTTCTAGTGCAATTCCCGAAATTGAAAATGTACATTTGAATTTACCATTTGAACTACGTATCATTTCGAGAATAGTTCTATTAGCTGGTATATAGGATTGTTCAACCAATGTTTTCATGCGTTCTTCGTTTTGAAAATCATCATAATAATAGTGATCATGACCAATTTCAAAAAAACGATATCTTTTTAGCCGCAAGGGTTGATGAATTTGAAAATAAAAACAGATATTTTTCATGAGTGTATGTGTTAAAATAAGTAGACTAAGTTTGCTAACTTGTTATTTTGATTATTAATGTTGAATTATGATCTGTGAATTGCTCTATCGTAAATGCCTCTGACTTTTAGTCCGGCATCTTCCCAGCGGATGTTGTTAACTTCATCACGTCCAAGATCTTGTAGGCTTTTGTGCATGGCGGGATTTTTAACGATGGCATAAATTGCATCAGCCATGGCATCAATGTCCCAATAATCCGTTTTAATGGCGTGGGTTAGAATTTCAGCACAACCCGATTGCTTGGAAATAATGGTTGGTGTTCCAACTTGCATAGCTTCTAGTGGGGATATTCCGAAAGGCTCAGATACAGAAGGCATAATATATACATCACTTTCTGCTAGCATTTCATGAACTTGGCGTCCTTTTAAGAATCCAGTAAAATGGAATTTATCTGCAATACGTCTTTTAGCAACCAAATCAACCATAGCTGCCATCATATCACCGCTTCCAGCCATTACAAATCGTACATCTTTTGTTTTCTGTAATACTTTGTGAGCAGCTTCTACAAAATACTCTGGTCCTTTTTGCATAGTGATACGACCCAAGAAAGTTACCACTTTGTCTTTTCGTGGTGTTTTAGTAAATGTATGAGCGTCTGGTACTGCATCTACCGCATTGTGAACGGTAGTTACTTTGTCTGGATGTTGGTGATACTTTTCAATAACAATTCTACGGGTCAACTCGCTTACGGTCATGATGTGATCAGCAGCATCCATCCCTCGTTTTTCAATACCATATACCGTCGGATTCACTTGCCCTCTACTACGATCAAAATCAGTAGCATGTACGTGGATTACCAAAGGTTTTCCACTGATTTGTTTTGCAAATACTCCTGCAGGATAGGTTAACCAATCATGGGAGTGAATGATGTCAAAGTCCATTTGGTGTGCCAATACACTTGCTACTGCCTCGTAGTTTGATATTTCTTCAATTAGATTGTCCGGATATCTTCCTGAGAAATCTATACATCCCAAATCATTGGTGTGAATTCTATTGAAATTGTATTTGATTCCATTGCGTAACCAAAAATACTCGTCAGGATGCATCGTTTTTCCTATACGCTGATTGATGTATTCCCAATCATTATCTTTCCAAACTACGGGTACATTACAAGCGCCAACAATTTTCAGAAAACTTTGATCTTCGTCGCCATGTGGTTTTGGTATGACAAAAGTGATTTCCATGTCATGTTGCATTGACATTCCTCTTGTTAATCCATAGCTTGCTGTTCCTAAACCTCCAAGAATATGTGGTGGGAACTCCCAGCCAAACATTAATGCTTTCATCCTATTATTTCGTTTTCGTATTTTTTCAATAAATCCAATACTCTCAATACTTCTGCTACGCTCATGGCAAAAGAGATGCCTCCATGGCCTTTGAAAGGAGGGTTTCCATCAAAAAGCTCAGGAATGGTTCCTACGCAAAGCTCTTTCATTTCTGCTTCGAATCCTATCAACATCCTATCAATAAATGATTTGCCACTTTGCTTGTATACCCTAAGGTAGGCTTCTGCAAAGGCTCCAAAAGTAAAGGGCCAAACGGGTCCGTTGTGATAATTTCTATCTCTTTCTAACTGTCCACCAATATATGTAGGCCGGTAGGAACCGCTTTTAGGGCTTAATGATCGTAATCCTTTTGGAGTAAGTAACTCTTTGGTAGTAATGTCTAAAACCGATTTTTGCTGCTGCCTGTCCAGCGGTGAGTAGGGGAGGGATACTGCCCAAATCATGTTCGGTCTAACTTCACAATTTTTATAATCCCCATCTACATAGTCATATAGATAAGTTCCATTCCAGAATGTTTTGATAAAAGCTTCACGAGCAATTTCAGCTTGATAATCAGCTAAATCGGCTCCGTGTTCATTTCCATTTGTACGTGAAAGCTCTGCAGTGAATTTTAGAGCATTGTACCATAAGGCATTGATTTCAACCACATATCCAGTTCTTGGTGTAATGGGCCAACCATTTTCTATAGCATTCATCCAAGTTGCTGGTCTTTCAGTACCATATACATAGAGTAATCCGTTGTTATGTAGAAATAAGTTGGGGTGATTTTGACTGCGAATAAAAGTAATAATTTCAGTTGCTAATGCTCCGTATTTTTTTGCAGCATCGTCAATTGAAGTCGTTTTTGCATATTGTTGTATGGTCCACAATACCCACAGTAAAACGTCTGGATCATCTATGGCTTGTAACTTGAATCCAGATCGTTCACCATTCATGAAACGCCTTAATTCTGAAATACCTGTTTCCATAATCCAGTTGAAATAATCCATTCTGTTTATGGATAAAGTGCTACCAGTTAACGCAATGAATTGATCACGAGCACGAGCACCAAACCAAGAATAGCCTGCCAAAAGGTAGGTGTTATCACTTTCTTTTTTGTAGAATTGTTGTGCAGAGTTTTTTAGACAAGAGAACATGTCTACACGTGAATTTCTTTTGGTAAGTTCTTCTTCCCACAATGCTGTTAGCTTACGTGGGGAGATTTCGGAAATTCCTGCAGAGAAAATAATAGATTCTCCTTTTTTTATAGGCAATTCAAAATAACCAGGAACTAATAGATCTTCTTTGTATTCATATCCACGCTCTTGTTCTTTGAAGTATTCAATATTTTTGTACCAATCCGGTTGGTGTACATAGCTTATTTTCTTTGAAAACTGCATACAAAGGTGTGGATATTCCTCGTACATTTGCATAGAAATACCTTGCTGCACTTCTTTGAAGTCTGTATTTGCTAAATCATTTTGATGGGTCAGTTTGTTTACGCTTCTGAAAGCAAGGAAGGGTTTGAAGCGAAGAGTCGTTGGTGAATGTGCTTCAAGAAGGGTGTACTTGAAGAGCACTCGAGGTTCGAATGAAACCAACATTCTTTCTTTAGACATAATTACTCCTCCAACACGGTAGATGGTTCTAGAAATAACATCACAGTCAAATTGACGTATGTATTTATGACCATTGGGACTATAGTTGGATCCTTCGAATTTATGAAT
Organism: Paludibacteraceae bacterium; assembly: GCA_947445425.1. Taxonomy (GTDB): domain Bacteria; phylum Bacteroidota; class Bacteroidia; order Bacteroidales; family Paludibacteraceae; genus Paludibacter. Next base: position 495 of record CANFFA010000127.1, on the reverse strand, counting down.
GCCCAAATTGAATTCAGCACCGTGTTGAATTACTGTTTCATCTAATGAGGAGAGTAAAACATGATTGGCGTCATCAATTTCAGGAATAGGCATTACCAACTGTCCGTGGTACTTTCTGGTATTACAATCTATTAAAGTTGTACTGTTGTAGGTGCCAACTCGGTTGGTTCGAATCATCTCTTTGGAAAGTGATTTCTCGAGATTAATCAAGAGGGTTTTGTCAAAGTTAAGGTAACTCATATCTAAATACGAATTTAAAGTATTATTAAAGGCTAATTAAAAATGGTATGAATATTTAAATTCTATTCATTTCGCATTTCGACTGCAATATATAAATAAATTTTCAATTAAAAAAATATAAAATTCGAAATGATGTAATGCTTGTAATTGATTGTAGTTGACTGAGCTGGCTAATTGATTTATATTAAGCTTGTTGTATAATATACAGTATTTATCATTTTTTTTAACGATGTTTTTTTATGTTATTTTCTGTTT
>CANFFA010000126.1 GCA_947445425.1 Paludibacteraceae bacterium | reverse complement strand
CATATCATAATTAACATAACACTAGTTTTAATGTAAAACAATAAACATTTTTATCTTTGGCAATCCATCTATCAAAAATAATTGATAGAATACACTTATTTCAAATCGTATACAAATCTTAAACTGTAAACTATGAAAAAAATTACACTTTTAATTTTATTTGTATTGGCTACTTATTCAATTATTTCACAAGACATTACAGGTTATTGGAATGGCTTATTACAAGTTCAAGGAAAACAATTTCGCATTGGTTTTGAATTCACGAAGAAAGACAGTGTTTACAGTGCTTTTATGGATAGTCCCGACCAAGGCGTTAACAGAATTAGGGTAAGTAAGACTACTTTAAAAGATAAGATTCTTAGATTAGAAATTACAGAATCTAAAGTTCAATACACCGGTAATTTAGGTGAAATGGACACTATTGTTGGTAATTTGAAACAAGGTGAACAGGTATTCCCACTTAATTTTTCAAAAGGGGTAGCAGATACATTGGTAAGACCTCAAGAACCGAAAGGACCGTTTTCATATTATACAGAAAATATTAAATTTGAGAACAAAGTAGATAAAATCATTTTGGGAGGAACGCTAACCCTTCCTAAAAAAGTAGGTGTTTTTCCTGTGGTTGTTTTAATCAGTGATAAAGGGGCACAAAATAGAAATGCTGAAATGTATGATCACAAAACTTTTCTGGTGCTTGCCGATTATTTAACAAAGAATGGTGTTGCCGTTTTAAGGTATGATGATAGAGGTACCGGACAGTCTACAGGTGACTTTAAAACAGCAACGAGTGCAGATTTCAAAAACGATGTAGATGCAGCCTTATTATATTTACAAACAAGAAAGGAAATCAAAAAAGAACAAATTGGTTTAATCGGTCATGGTGAAGGTGCAATTATAGCACCCATGGTTGCAGCAAAAAACTCAGATATAAATTTCATGATTCTATTGGCTGGTACTGGTTTATCCGCTGACAAATCGATGATTATTCAAGAGGAAAATTTGAGTAAAGCCATGGGAATGAAAGACCTAGAACTTAAAAAAAACATTGGCCTCAAGAGAGGGGCGTATGATGTAGTTTTAAAATATGGAAGTTCAGAGAAATTAAAAGTTCAATTGAAATCCTATTATAAAGAAGCTTTAAAAGATAGTGCTGAGCGGGCTGCGATGAAACCAAGCATCGTAAAAATTGATAGTAGTAGACTGAATCTTTCTAAATCTGATAGTCTAAAGTTTGTAAAACTAGACAGTATCAAAGCAGAAAAATTAAAGCTTGAAAGAGTTAAAAGAGATAAATACATCAGCCAACAAGTAGAAGAACTCTCTACACCTTGGATGCAGTATTACATCAACATTGCGCCAGAATCCTACCTTGAAAAAGTAAAATGTCCAGTACTTATTCTAAATGGTTCTAAAGACACGGAAGTGCCACCAATCGTGAATTTAGATGCGATCATTACAGCATTAAAGAAAGGTGGAAACAGCCAATATGACTCAAAAGCATTTCCAAATACAAATCATTTGTTTCAAAATTGCAAAACCGGTTTAGTGAGTGAATACAAACTAATTGAGCAAACGATTTCACCTTTGGTATTGAGTGAAATTTCAAAATGGATAAAATTAAAAACTACGCCAATTATTAAAGAGTAGTTTTTTAGTGGTTAATGTTTAGTGTTCAATGATTAGTGTGGACAACTTATGTGTTATGTGTTATGTGTTTTACTTAAAAGCCCTTCATACAGCAGAAATATCTGTATGAAGGGCTTTTCAATTATTAATTGTTCGTTATCAATTATTCACTAAATTAAGTTGGCAGCAGCCAAGATGGCTTCCATTTCAGATTGAACATTTTGTGCTTCCAAACGTGCTGTAGCAGCATAATCAGCTTCAGAAGAGGCATATATGATTTGACGGGATGAGTTCACCAACAATCCACAGCTACTGTTTATACCAAATTTTGCAACTTCCTGTAAACTACCACCCTGTGCTCCTACTCCAGGCACCAATAGGAAATGTTCCGGAACAATGGCACGAACATCTGTCAACATTTCAGCCTTGGTAGCCCCTACTACATACATCATGTTTTCATCCGTTCCCCATGCAGAAGAAGTCTTAAGGACTTTTTCGAACAATCTTTCTCCTGTTTCAGCATCCTTCATAAATTGAAAGTCAAAGGCGCCCTTATTGGAGGTTAGTGCCAAAAGTGTTACCCATTTACCTTCGTAAGTCAAAAAAGGAGTAACCGAATCTTCGCCCATATAAGGAGCTACCGTTACTGAATCAAATTCCATATTGCCGAAAAAGGTAGAGGCATACATTGCAGAAGTATTACCAATATCACCACGTTTTGCATCAGCAATGATAAATTGATCTGGATAGTTTGCACGAATATACTCCACTGTACGTTCCAAAATATCCCAACCTTCCAATCCTATGCTTTCGTAAAAAGCCAAATTTGGTTTATAAGCTACACACAAATCAGCAGTGGCATCAATGATTGCTTTGTTAAATTCGAAAATTGGATCTTCTGTCTGATCAAATAAATGTTCTGGTATTTTGTTTACATCTGTATCCAAGCCAACGCAAAGAAATGATTTTTTGCGTTGTATGTTTTGAAATAATTCTTGTTTTGTCATTGGGCTATTTACAATTTACTTATTTACAATTTACTCATTTACTATCTGAAAGGATTATCGTTCAGTCATTTAGCACAGTTTACTTGTTTGCTTTTAACTACAACTCATTTTCTTTCAAGCGTTCAGCATTTTCAGCTACGATTAATTGATCTATAACCCCTTGAACATCACCACCCATAAAGGCAGATAAATTATAGATGGTAAAGTTGATGCGGTGATCTGTGATGCGGCCTTGTGGGTAGTTGTATGTACGAATTTTGGCAGAGCGGTCACCGGTAGAAACCATCGTTTTACGTTTAGAACCAATTTCGTCCAAATATTTCTGGTGTTCGATATTATACAAACGAGAACGTAACTCATTCATTGCTTTGGCCTTGTTCTTGTGTTGAGATTTCTCATCCTGACATTGAACAGTCGTTCCAGTAGGAATGTGTACCAAACGAATAGCTGAATAAGTAGTATTTACGGACTGACCACCAGCACCTGATGAGCAAAAAGTATCTACCCTTACATCAGACTCTTTCAGTTCATAATCAAACTCTTCCATTTCGGGAAGTACTGCTACTGTGGAAGCCGAAGTATGTACTCGCCCTTGCGTTTCAGTTTGAGGAACGCGTTGAACACGGTGTACACCCGATTCATATTTCAAGGTTCCATAAACATTTTCACCTGAAACCGTAAAAATAACCTCCTTAAAACCACCAGATGTACCATCACTGGTATTGGTAACTTCAACTTTCCAACCTTTTGTTTCACAGTATTTCAGATACATTCTAAACAAATCTCCAGCAAAGATAGCTGCTTCATCACCACCCGTTCCACCGCGAATTTCGACAATGGCATTTTTATTGTCTTCTGGATCGGCAGGTATTAAGAGTAGCTTAATATTTTCTTCCATTTCTGGAATTTTAGGTTCAATCTCATCGATTTCCATTTTTGCCATTTCGCGCATCTCAGGATCCGTTTCGCTGTCAAGTAAAGCCTTAGCTTCGGCTAAGTTAGATAAGGCATTACTGTACTCCTTTTGAGCATCCATAATGCGTTCTAATTCACGATACTCCTTACTGAGTTTTACGTATCGCTTCATATCTCCAATTACGGATGGATCGGTGATTAAGGTTGAAATCTCTTCAAACTTATGTTGTAAACCTTCTAATTTCTCTAGTAATGTTTTTTCTGCCATTGGTATATTGAATCTTTGATTCGTTTTTGTATTTGTTTAAGTAGTTCTCATTTTTATTCTGAGAGCTTTTCCCTTTTTTCTAATTCAGCCTTCAAATTATCAGCAAATTTACGAATTCTCCATTCTACAATACTTTTGTAGCGTTGTTCTGTAATGAAGATATTGAAAAACCAACCGAATTTAATCGTTAAATTTGTAATGATCAATTGTTCATTTTCACCTTGTGGTATAATGTAAAATGCACCACTGGCTTTTTCTATTAAAAACCTAGAATAGAGCACATCAGCTTGCACTTTTCGTCCACCATTTACCAAAGTATTTTTGGTGATACGAGCATCCACTGCAACATCATTAAAAGTAGTGATATTGGGAACTACTACATCTACAAGTCCATGTGTTATACCCGTTTTGGGATCAAGTACAGCTGTTTTTAAATTTAATTTCAATTCATGACTTTTCTGCCCCTCTAAACCAAGTCCTTTTAATGCCCAAGTAAAAAGCATATTGGGAGTAGTATGGAATTGATTTACAAAATCGTCAGTCATCAAAATGGCAACTTTATTAGTCGCTTTTGCTTTTCTCTGAAATTGCGTTAGAAAAGTTCCATTTTTATAGACGGTAGCAAGTGAATCAGAAGCAAGTACTGATTGCATAAAAAGAATTGCAATCGTAAAAATGCAAATTAATATTCTCATGGTACAAACTAGTGTAAAGTAGATTTATAAATGTGCTAATTTGTACAACAACGAATGGAAAATGAAAATAGTGCCTGATTGAAAGCTTATGTATACAAAAGTTGATCAGCATAAAAACTAAGCTTTTATACTGATCAACCTTCCATTTATAATTTTGCTATTTTTTGCTCTCTACCCATATCCTTGCATTCACAAAAGCTTCCATCCAAGGGGTGATTTGGTCTTGTGCTTTGCGGTCGGCTGGATAATGTGCCCATTGCCAAGGAAAAATAGCACGTTCCAAGTGCGGCATCATGGCCAAGTGACGACCATCTTCTGAACAGATACCAGCAACACCATAGTCAGAACCATTTGGATTGGCAGGATAAGCTGCATGGCTATATTTTGCAATGATATTGTATTCATTTTCAGCCTTTGGTAAATCAAATTTACCTTCACCGTGAGCCACCCAAACTCCCAATTTACTTCCTTGTAAAGAACCAAATAATACTGAGTTATTTTCAGGAATGGTCAATCCTACGAAACTAGATTCAAATTTATGGGAATCATTGTGCAACATACGTGGTTTAACGTCGTGCTCAGGATTTACCAAGCCCAATTCAACCATTAATTGACATCCATTACAAATACCAAGACTCAAAGTATCGGTACGTTTGTAGAAATTATCAAGGGCCAATTTAGCTTTTTCGTTGAATAAGAATCCACCAGCCCAACCTTTGGCAGAACCCAATACATCAGAATTGGAGAAACCGCCACAGAAAACGATTAGACTGATATCTTCCAAGGTTTCACGTCCTGATGCCAAATCGGTCATGTGAACATCTTTCACATCAAATCCGGCTAGGTACAAGGAGTAAGCCATTTCACGTTCACCATTCGTTCCTTTTTCACGAATAATAGCAGCTTTAATACCACTTGGTTCACGCTTAGGATTCAAATTAAATTGAGATAATTTACCGCTAAAAGCTCTGTTGAAATCAAACTCCAAGGCTTGATTTTTATAGTTATTAAAACGAGCTTGCGCACAAACTTCGCCACTTTGTTTACGATCTAGTAAATAAGAAGAACGGAACCAAACATCACGCAATTCATTGATAGAGAATGTATAGGAAGCAGATTTTCTTTTCACTTCCAATCTTCTTTCAACAATAGGAGTCGCAATACGTGCATACCCTACCCCATTGTTTTCAAGTATCTTTTCTATGACATTACGCTCTCTGACTTGAATCAAGACCCCTGGATTTTCAGCAAAAAGTATTTTCACCAAAGATTCCTCGGCAATATCATCCAATTTCACAGACAAACCACCATTTGTATTTCCAAAACACATTTCAAGTAAAGCAGTAATTAGTCCACCCTCAGAAATATCATGTCCCGCAAGGATTAAGCCATTGTGAACCATCTCTTGAATACTGTCAAAGGCTGCTTTGAAATACTCAGCATCCTGTACAGTAGGTACTTCATCACCCAATTTATTCAAGGTTTGTCCCAATACAGAACCGCCTAATTTGTGATTATCAAAAGAAAAGTCAATATAATAAATTGATGATTTTAAATCGTTTACCAGAACTGGCGAAACTACTTTCTTCACGTCTGACACTTCAGCACCAGCCGAAATGATTACTGTTCCTGGAGAGAAAACTTTGTCATCTCCATATTTTTGCGTCATAGAAAGACTGTCTTTACCGGTAGGGATATTGATACCCAAGGCACAAGCAAAATCACTACAAGCTTCTACTGCTTTGTACAAACGAGCATCTTCACCAGGATTCTTACATGGCCACATCCAATTGGCACTCAATGAAATACTATCCATTCCTTCGGCCATTGGTGCCCAAACGATATTGGTCAAGGCTTCAGCAATAGCCAATACAGAACCTGCTTCAGCATCCACCATGGCTGCCAAAGGTGCATGACCAATGGAAGTGGCAATACCAGCAGTTCCACTATAATCAAGTGCAACAACACCCAAATCATTCAAAGGCAATTGAATTTCACCAGCACATTGTTGACGGGCAACTTTACCGGTAATCGAACGGTCTACCTTGTTGGTTAACCAGTCTTTACAAGCAACAGATTCCATTTGTAATACATTTTGTATGTATTGCAACAAATTATCTTCGCTTACTTCAATGGCAGCATAATTCTCTTCTACAGTTTGATCGGTAATCACCGTGCGAGGTGGTTTTCCAATCATATAATTCAATTTCAAATCAATCGGTCTTTGACCATCTGCTTGTTCGAAAATGAATTGCATATCACCAGTCGTTTCACCCACCACATACATCGGTGCACGTTCGCGTTGTGCGATGCGTTGAACTGCATCAATATCTTGAGATTTGATAATCATACCCATACGCTCTTGACTTTCATTACCAATGATCTCTTTGGCACTTAAAGTAGGATCGCCCACAGGCAATTTAGAAATATCAATTTTACCACCAGTATTTTCTACTAATTCCGATAAACAAT
>CANFFA010000125.1 GCA_947445425.1 Paludibacteraceae bacterium | reverse complement strand
TAAGAGCATTTTTCTGTATCTATTGCGTGAAAAATTATTGTTTATAATCAACAAATTACATCAATAAGAAATCGCGCAAATGGATTTGACGAATACCTTTAAAATCTTTACCTGCTGAGATTTCATCCATCGTCACTACATATTTAGGATAATTATCGGCTATTAAGAGCAAGTTACCAAATTCACGGTCTATCGTCTGTTGGTCTGTAAGCATATAGGCCACCTGAACATAAAGCCTCTCACCGTTTTTTTCCGCCATAAAGTCCACCTCTTTTTGTCCTATCTGTCCTACAAAAACAGTATATCCCTTTCGCTTTAGATCCAAATAGACCACATTTTCCATCAATTTATTTACATCATTTCGATAATCAAAATGACGTATGGCATTGCGCAAACCTAAATCCTCAAAATAGTACTTCTCACCTACTTCAAAAATTTTTAGACCCTTCACCTCTGCTCTTTGTACTTTATGCACATAATAAGCATTGGTCAGTGCCCGTAAATAATTAAGCACCGTTTGAGTGGGTACCAACTGCATTTGAGATTTCAGGTACTTGCTGATATTCAAGGCAGAAAGAAGACTTCCTGTATTGTCTGCCAAAAAAGCCGTAAGATTCTCAAGAAATGATACATTTCTAATACTTTCTCGTGCTACAACATCCTTCAGCAGTATCGTTGAATTTACATTTCTAAGATACTCCATCACTACCGATTCTTCTAGTCCTGTATGTATGAGATAGGGCATTCCTCCTAATTGTAGATAAAGCGTCAGACTCTTGTTCACATTCTCCAGTTGGTGAAATTCAAGAAATTCGGAATAGCTCAATGTGTAAATCGGAAACTGAACGTACCTTCCCGAAAGCGTAGTGGCCAACTCGCCCGAAAGCATTTTTGCATTACTACCTGTGCAAATGATATCGCATTTGGACTCTGCCAATAAAGAACGCAAACAGAGTTCAAAGGAGTTAACTTCTTGTACCTCATCTATCAACAAAAAATTGGAGACTCCTGGCTTCAATTGAGTAGCTACATATTCGTACAAAGCAGTATGTGTTCGAATAACATCATATTCGTGGTGCTCGATATTCATGTAAATAATATTAGCATCCGCATACAGCAGCTTTATTTCATCGATCAACTGCAGTAATAAATAACTTTTTCCAACACGTCGTTGACCTGTAAGTACTTTAATGACCTGTTTACCAATAAATGGTTTGATTTTATCGATGTAGAGCGGGCGTTTTATGGAGTTTGGCTGCATATTAATTCTGTTATGATTGATTTCTTTTGCAAAAATACATAAAGTTTCTGCTATAACAGAAACTTTATGTATTAACCTCTATTATTTCAATTATAATTGAAATGGTAGATGCCATGTCATTTGGTTAATAATGCTCTTTTCTTATCTAAGCGCAGCATTACTAGGAATTGTCAAGAAACAAAGTTTCCAATTGATATTTTTTATCTGCGTGATTTGCGAAATCAGCGGGAAAATATGTCCCGCTGATTTCGCAAATCACGCAGATCCTATTCGCAAAGCGAATAGGAATCAGCGTAAATCATTATATTGTTGGTTCTTAGTTAGCTAGATTTATGAATCTTATTTGTTGACTGATCCTTAGACTAAAAAACGCTAGTAGTAGATAAAAAAAGTATACCTCTTACGAATAAATCCCAATAGGCAAATTGACCCTCTGATACTAGATATCAATTCACGATAGACCAATATTCATAAATTTAGAACAAACTCCATATTGTTCTAAATTTTTTTTTGTTTATAAGTGTATACTTTAATACGAGCAGTTTTAAATTGTTGGTTGGCGATACCCGATTCACTTTATCATCAATATCATTGGAATGAAAAAAAGATTAATTACTACCTTAAGCATTACATCAGCTTGCTTATCAGCATTTGGAGTAAATCAAGTAGAAGTTGAAAAACCGAACATCCTTTACATTTTTACCGATCAACAACATGCCAACATGATGAGCTGTGCCGGGAATAAATGGGTAAAAACCCCTGCCATGGATTATATCGCCGAGAATGGTGTCCGGTTTACAAGGGCCTACTGCACCAATCCGGTGAGTTCGCCTTCGCGCTTTAGCATGATGACCGGTCGGTTTTGTGGCGAATTTTATGATGACAAAGGGCAGCAAGTTCGTGAAAATGACGCTGCTTATAAACTCTCTACCTTAAGTGATGCAGTGCTGCAAACTACATTACCGGCCTATTTAAAAAAGGCGGGATATGAATTGTATTATGGAGGAAAATCACATCTTCCCCCTCCTTTAAATCCTCAAAAACAGGGTTTCACTCAGTTGAAAGGGGGAGATCGTGAAGAGCTGGCTACCGAAGCGGCCAACTTTCTTCGTCAAAAACCGAAAGGACCGTTTTATATGACCCTTTCGTTCATTAATCCGCACGATATCTGTTTTATGGCCATCCGTGATTATACCAATACGGAGGAAGAAAAAGCAATGGTGGGTAGAAGTAAAAAGGAGATTTCGGCACTTGAATCTGCTTTGAAATGGCCGGAGGGAGTATCGGAAGAGGACTTTTATAGCCAATATTGTCCACCATTGCCACCAAATTTTGAACCTCAGAAAGATGAGCCGCAAGCCGTAAAAAAACTGTTAGAAATTCGAAATTTTAGAAAAACGGCTCGTAAAAACTATACCGATAAGCAGTGGCGAATGCACCGTTGGGCGTATGCTAGGCTTACCGAACAGGTAGACCGGCAACTTCAAACCATTTTGAATGCCTTGAAAGAGACTGGGCAATTGGAGCATACACTTATCGTTTTCAGTAGCGATCACGGCGATATGGATGCTGCTCACCGCATGGAACACAAAACAGCTTTGTACGAAGAGTCGGCGGGCGTCCCTTTTATGGTGATGTGGAAAGGTCACATTCAGGGCAATCGGGTGGACAGCAACCATTTAATTTCGAATGGATTAGATTTATTGCCAACGGTTTGCGACTATGCCGGAATAAAAGCAGTAGCCGATCCTCGCGGAAAAAGCATTCGCCCTTTACTAGAAGGAAAAAAGACAAAATGGCGCAAGACTTTGGGCGTAGAAACTGAGATTGGTCGTATGGTCGTAAACGAGAATAAGTTGAAATATATTAAATACGATGCAGTTGGAATAGAAGAGCAATTGATTGATTTGAAAACAGATCCTTACGAAATGACGCATGTAACGAAGGATTTAAAATATAAAAAGGAGTTGGATCAATTGAAAAAGAGTTTTAATAATGATTGGTTTAAAGGATTTTAAAACTTGATAATAAAGGCTGTAGTTAAGAAATGCGTTGTAAAATCTTTGATGCCTTTAAGAAAAACTGAAAGTTTTTCTCTTTGTGACCTTACATATCTTTCTGATTAAAAGCAATTTGAAATTATCGGTTATTTTCAATGTAAATTACCCATTTATCTTTGTGTATTTTGTGTAAACTTTGTGGTCTTTGTGTTATAGCTATTACACAAAGAACGCAAAGTTTACTCAAAATACACAAAGATAAAGCAGACTAAAATGTGTAATTCGTTACAGAACAAGCTTATAAAGAAAGTGCACAAAGAGAAAAACTTTCAGTTTTTCTTCAGAGTGACACAGAAAATAAGTAAATTAATAAGAAATTTAAAATCAACGCAAATTTAAACTACAGCCATAATAAATAATAATATGAATAAAATCACACGATTAGCAGTTTTAATCTCCATTCAATTGATGGGAGTGGTAGAAATATTTGCCACTGAGCAAATTGTGAACCTCCGTTGTGAGTACCTTGTAAATCCCATCTCTATTGATGTAGCTGCTCCCCGATTTACTTGGGAAAGTACAATAGATCAGCAAAGTTATCAGATTCAGGTAGCAACCGATAAAGACTTATTGAAGAATAATAACCCAAATATTTGGATTTCTGAAAAATTTAATGGTAATTTGAATTTAATTCAGTACAATTCAAAAACACTTCGTGCGCACGCGACCTATTATTGGCAAATATCCGTTTGGGATCATAATGGCAAAAAAATACTCTCATCTGTTGCACAATTCGAAACTGCTAAAATGAATGCTGCCGATTGGAAAGCTCAATGGATTACCGACGAGTTTCCGAAAGAGCACAAACCCTCCCCCTTGTTCCGGAAAACCTTTGTTGCCGGAAAACCAATAAAAAAAGCAAGATTATATGTCTCAGGGCTTGGTTATTACGAGATGTTTATCAATGGAAAAAAAGCCGGAGAAAGTGTACTCGATCCCGGATATACCGATTTTAGAAAACGGGTGTTGTATGCCTCGCATGATGTGACCAATTTGCTGAACAAAGGTGAAAATGTATTAGCAGCAGTGCTCGGGAATGGTTGGTTCAATATGCAATCCATCGCCGTATGGAATTTTGATATGGCCGAATGGCGTAAACGTCCACAACTGATTGCCGAACTGCACATTGAATATAGTGACGGTAAGAAGGAGATGATCCCTACTGACACCAGTTGGAAAACATCTACCGGCGCTTATCTTTTCAACAGTCTCTATACAGGAGACACTTATGATGCCCGATTGGAACAGTCCGATTGGAATAACACCAAGTTTGAGGATTCAAAATGGAAAGCGGTGCAGATAACCGATGCCTCAGCCCCATTGCTTGTATCGCAGTCGATGCCGGCTATAAAAAAGGCTCAAGTGTATAAAGTGCTTTCAATGAAAAAGTTTAGTAATCGGTTGTATGTTTTCGACATGGGGGTGAATATGTCCGGTGTGGCTCAACTGAAGATAAATGCTAAAGCAGGAACAAAAATCAGCTTGAAATATAGCGAAATGAAGGACTCCACCGGCCGAGCGGATCAATCCAATTTGACAGTGCATTTTAAACCAAACAAAAATAGAATCCCCGTACCGGTTGTAGATCCAAATGACAAGTTTCAGACCGATACATATATTGCAAAAGGGATAGGAGAGGAACTATTTATACCTAGCTTTACTTATCATGGATTTCGATACGTAGAGGTGGAGAGCAGTGAGCCCATAGCGTTGAGCAAAACGAGTTTGGAAGCTCATTTTATTCATACAGATGTGCAAGCAGTAGGTTCCTTCAGCTGCTCTAATGACCTGCTAACTAAAATATGGACGGCTACCCGACAGTCCTATCTTTCAAATTTGCACAGCATTCCTACCGATTGCCCCCAAAGAGAGAAAAATGGCTGGACGGCTGATGCATGGGTCTCTATGGATTTTGGATTGCAAAATTTTGATGGAATTACCGTTTATGAGAAATGGGTAAATGACATGGTGGACAATGTAACGCCGAAAGGGTATGTTACCAGCATTATCCCCAGTGCTGGTTGGGATTTGGGCTATGGGTGTGGCCCGGTATGGGCAGGCGTCATCTTTTTCGTACCCGACAAGATAGATCAGTATTACGACGACCCGACTGCCATTAAACGAATATATGCAGTATGTGAACGTTACCTTCAATTTCTGAAAACCCTAGAGAAAAATGGTGTAATTGACAATGGACTAGGTGATTGGGTTTTTTACAAAACCAAAACGCCGACAAGCTTTACCTCTACCGCATTTTACTACGAAGAGACGCGATTGATGGCGCAATTTGCCCGCAGATTGGGAAAAGACCCTTTGCCTTATGAATTGAAAGCAAAAGAAATTTTACAGACGATCAATCAAAAATTCTTCAATGCCGAAAAATGCACCTACGCCAATGGGTCGCAGGCAGCAATGGCCACTGCTCTCTATTTGGGAATTGTTCCCGCTGAATACGAATTACAGGTAGCCGCAAAACTGCATGAAATGATTCAACAGAATGAGTATCAGTTGGATTTTGGCATGATTGGAAGTAAATTCATGTTGCCCGTTTTGGCCAAATACGGCTATGTTGAAGATGCATACAAGATGATTACAAAGGAAAATATCCCTTCGTGGGGCGCTTTTATCAAGCAAGGTTTTACAACGCTTCCCGAATCCTGGAATGTAAGCAATGCCACACAGGATGCTTCTCTGAATCATATTTTTTTGGGAGATGTAAGTGCATGGATGACAAAAACCATTGCAGGAATCAATTTCGATGATCAAAAACGGGGATATAGCCATATCATCATCAAACCGCATTTTATCAATGAGTTAAGCTGGGCAAAAGCAGAATATAAATCAGTGAAAGGAGTTATAAAATCGGAGTGGAAACGCAAAGGGGATAGGATTGAACTAATGGTCACTATACCACAGAACACTACTGCTACAGTATATCTCGATAAACCATTAGAAATAAGTGCAGGGAAACACAATTTTTCAATCAATAATAGTATAAAATTCTAATATTGAGTCCACTCCAAAAGTAATTTTTGAACCCAAAGGTGCAAAGGTGCTATGTCGCAAAGAAATTTATGTTTTGTATATCTGAACTTTGCGACTTTAAAACTTAGCGTTCTTGGCGTTCACAAATAATAATAAGACTTATCGGAGTAGACTCAATATTCAAAAAACAGACAATATTATGAAAAAAACAATTTTATTTTTAGTCGCTTTTTTCCAATTTATTATGATTGGAAAGGCTCAGGTAAGTTCCTTAACCGGAGCTGGAACCATTGCCAGTCCCTATTTGATTGGTACTGTAGACGATCTTAAATTTTCAGGGATAAAATTAACCTGACTGACAACAATGTCTATGATCAAATTGGAGCTTACTTTAAATTGACAGCCGATTTGGATCTCAGTTCGGTAGCTATCTGGACTTCCGTTGGGAATAATCTGAATAGTTCGAATAATTTCAAAGGAAATTTCGATGGGAATAATAAAACCATTTCTAACCTGACCATTGGTACGCTTGCAACTCCAAGCTATCAAAACCCAACTTCAGGTTTTTTCGGTACGCTGAGCAATGGTGCATCCATTAAAAACTTGACGCTTGCTAATATCGCCTTCTATTTAAATAGGTCTGTAGCAGGGGCTTTTATTGTGGGCGGTTTAGCGGGGGTAGCATCTGCAGGGGTACAAATAGACAATTGTCATGTCTCTGGTTTG
>CANFFA010000124.1 GCA_947445425.1 Paludibacteraceae bacterium | reverse complement strand
TTTTTGTCTCCAGAGCCACTCACGTAATCCATTGATATTTGGGTTGTTTACCCGCATGCACTTGGTGGAACAAGTCGGATCTGGCATCAATCGAATGAACGATTTGATGAAAGCAGCTGGCTTATCCAAACCAACTTACAATACTGAAGGTATGTTTGTCATCAGATTGAAAAGAGGTGTCGTAGATGTAGATAAACTAGGTGATAAACTAGGTGATAAACTAGGTGATAAACTAGGTGATAAAGCAGATAGTAGAGATAAAATTCTTAAATATATAATTGAGAATAAAGATATTACTATTACAGAACTTGCAGCTTTATTAGGAATAACTTACAAAGGAGTTCAATATCACATAGCTGCTCTGCAAAAAGCTGGTATATTAACCCGTACAGGCTCACGAAAGTCTGGTCATTGGGTTGTTTTGGATTAGGAGTAGTACTCGTAGGTAAAATAGCTCGAAAGAAAATTGAAATATTGCGGGCGGTGTTTAGAGGATTGAAATAATACTAAACTCATAATTATATGAAGAAACAAATTTGCTTTAAAATTAATATTGGAAGCAATAGCCTAATAAACATCTGTTTATACACTTTTCTTGCCCTATCCTTATGGGTGATTTTAAGTGTCGGTATAAATTGGCTACCGATGTTCAACGTTTCATTTTGCGAAAAAACGACCAAAGATTTAAACAGTGTTTTATTAAATCTATCATATAGCTATTTTGCAGGATTCATAATTTACCTTTTTACAGTAATCATCCCAGAAATAAACCAAAGAAGTAAGTATATCCCATTGATAAATAGTCAAATAGATGAGTATAGCTCTGGTGCACTTTTTGCTTTTCTCCTGTTTTATTACAATCAAGCTGACATAGTTGATATTAGACAAAACGAGTACATAAAAGAATACTACGAAAAGGAACTAAAGACAAAACACAAGCTGATTAATGGGATTGCATCAAAAACCGATGAAAATTCTCTACCAGAACTGTTACGAAATTTAAAACGAGATTATCGAAATTTCAACAACTATATCATTCCTTATGAAATATATTTGTCAGATAATCAGAAGAGTATTATTAATGCTATTCGAATTGATGGATTTACACAATATATTGAAATGGATAACGATTTAATTGGCATCCTAGATATGGACAAAACACTTTATAATAGGTTTAATGATTATATAAAGTTGATTGTCAAATTAAGAGAGTCCATATCATCAAATATAGACAATTATTGTCATGTGTCATGAAAAAAATATTTTTGTTCTTGAAATTTAGATAAATTCTCAAAAAATAAATTCGAAAGCTATGAAAAACAAATCAGAAAAGCCAGTAGACCATTATCCATACAAGGTTTTACATTCAAATTTCACACCAAAAGAAATTTCTGATATAAAACAAAAATTATCAAGACAGTTTGGAAAGGTGACAAAATCATGGAGTGATGAAAAAAATTCAGAATGGTTAATCCGCACATATTTAAGCATGAAGATGATTTTTTCTGCTTCTGTAATGCTAACATCGCTGGATTATGCAAGAAAGAAAAATTTGAAAATTGTAGAATCTTATCTTTCATATTACGCATTATTATGCTGTTGTAGGTCAGTTGATTTGCTATTTCCTGAAAATGAATGGAATAACGGAAAAATTATAACTCGTAGACATAAAAAAATCATAACCGATGTTTGTAAAAAAATTAAAGAATTCAACAGTGAAAAAGGTTCGGAGCTAAATGAATTCATATTTAAAGTAAAAAATACGAGAGAGTTATTCTCTTATAAGTTTCCTGCAAGTGGATCAGATAATTTTCTGATTGATTATGATGAACTAATTGAACAATGTACTTTACTTGTTGAAATAGCACAGATATATAGTTTTGAATTAGAAAAATCATTTACAAAAAATATTGATGTTGAAAGTTCTGTGTTTTCTGAAGAAATACTTTGGAAAGGATCTTGTTATCTTGATGGAAGCTATGTCGATGAAGACGATCATCAGCGAGTTAGTTGTTTAGCAGCAAGACAGAAACGACCTTATAACTTATACAGTTCAATGACAGAAGGTCAAGTAGAAGATTTCTTTGGGGCATGGTGTTGTCTCAGTAACAAAAGTACTGATGCTGAACATGTTGATGTGTATAACCCTGATGTCAATTGGCAAATAATATTTCAAATACCTTAAACCTATTTAATCTATTGATGAAAAGAATTCTTATAGTTATAGTTGTAATTTGTCAGATTTTTTGTTTGAAAATATCTGCGCAATCAATTCCAAATGATAATCTCATAAATTTGCAAAATCAGTTTTTAGAATACTACAATTCTGCAAACTTTATCAAGGCGCTTGAAACTGGATTACAAGTTAAAGATATTCAAGAAAGAACGAATGGAAAAACTGATTTGAATTATGCAATTACTTTACGTATATTAGCAAGATGTTATAATAATCAATATCAATATGAAAACGCAATTAAAATTGAAAAACAGGGACTAGAAATATTCAAACAAATCAAAGGTGAAAAAAGCTTAGAATACGCTGAAGGATTAGGCTTATTATCATACTTTTATTCAAATTCAGGTAGTTGTGAATCTGCCGAGTTTTCAAAAAAAATGTCAGTGAGTATTTTAAAAGAATTATTTGGAGAACAGGATGAAAGATATATTCAGTCTTTGATTAGCCTATCCGTTATATATGCCAAATGTTTGCATCATCACGATGCGATTCAAATCAATGACAATATACTTAAACTTTTAAAAGAGTCTAAAAAAAACAATACCTTACAATATGCTAGAGTATTAGATATTAATGCATTAACTTTATCAAAAATTGGGAGATACGATCAATCTATTAAATATGAAAATGAAGCATTAGTACTTAAATCCCACATATTTAGTAAAGAGCATGCTGAAATTATTTTGTCAATGAAATGCCTTGCCTTATTTAATTCATCCAAAGGAGAGTATTCAAAAGCTATTGAAATTTTAAAAACTGCAAAACAATTTCAAATTCGAAACAACAGCTCTGAATCAAACGATTATCAAAGTACAAACGATTATCAAAGTACAATTTTTGAATTAGCTTCTTTCTACAATTATAATGGGGAGTATACAGAATCAATTAGAGAATGTAAATTAGCATTAAGCTTGTTAAATAGAGCAGACAATGAATGTAGAATGGATTCCTCTAAAATATTGCAAACTCTTGCAACAGCATACTTAAGGCTGTATGATGATGTAGAATATGAAAAATGTAAGAACAAGTCATTAGTCATAAAAAAAAGTGTGTTAGGTGAAAAACATCCTAATTATATAAAATCTCTTGCTGATTTCACTTTAGATTATATAGTAATTGGGGAATACCAATCAGCATTAAATAATGCACTAGAAGTAATCGAATTAAAAAAGGAAGTATTTGGGATTGATAATTATGAATATGCTATTTCAATTAGTGTTTATGCACGTATATTAATGCTGAAAGGGGAGTTTGAAAATGCAATTTTATTTGCAAAGCAAGCTGCCAATATACTTATAGAAAGCCCAGATGTAATTTTCACATTAGAAATTTTTGCTAGAGCCAATTTTAATTTGAACAATTATGATAAATCAATTGAATATTGCAATCAAATTCTTAAAATAATAGAAAATCAAAATAAAACGAGTGATTCGTTTCATATTAGTATTTTAAATTTGATGGCAGAATCTTATGCAGCTCTTAACGATATTCCAAAATCTTTCGGTTATCTAATTAATTCAAAAACAGTGATTGAACAAATGGCCAGAAATAAGTTCTGTATATTCAATGACAAGGAAAGAGATTTATTTTGGTCAACTGAGTCAGGTCTTTTCGACCGTACTTATCTATCTTATTGTTATAATCATTATCTACAAAAACCCTCCATCTCCACATTCGCCTACGACAATACCCTCTTTACAAAAGGTTTATTGTTAAATACTTCCCTCCAAATACAAAATGCAGTATTGCAGAGTGGTGATTCACTATTAATAAATACATGGGGAAATCTCAGAGATTTAAAGTGCCAAATAAACCTCCTTCAAACCAAACCCTTGGGACAGCAGGGTGACTTGAAAATAATGGAAGCCCAAGCAGATAGTTTGGATAAAGTCCTCACACAGAAATCCCAACTTTACAAACAAAGTACAACCGATATGCAGGTAAAGTGGACGGATGTACAAAAGAGCCTAAAACCCGACGAAGCAGCCATTGAGTTCATCAGTTTCAATTATTTCAACAAGCACTACACCGACAGCACCATGTATTGTGCTTTAGTGCTTAAGAAAAATAGCAAATACCCCGAGATGATACCGCTCTTTGAAGAAAAGCAGTTGGATAGCCTGTTTGTAAATTCAAATAACAGAGATGATACCGAAAATATAATTTTAGAACAATATCGTGGGATATCAAATTCTAGAAAAGATTCTATTGTTGATAGAAAATTACACTATGAAAAAAAACTGTACAGCCTACTTTGGAAACCATTGGAAGGCAGTTTAAAGAACATGAAAACGGTCTATTACGCACCGTCGGGTAAATTGAACCAAGTCGCTTTTGCAGCTATTCCTGTTGACAGTACGTTCTTGCTGTCAGATAAATACAAGCTCCACTAAGTTACCAGCACAAGGCAAGTGCTGAAAAATAACACAGCATCCGCCAAAGTAAAAGAGGCGGCCCTGTTTGGGGGCATCAGCTATGAATTGGAAGAGAAAGAGGCTGCCAAGGTACAATTAGCACAAAACAGAAGTATGCAGCCGGCTTTTGTGTCGGACAGTACCCAACGCTCCAATACTTTTGGCTATCTGAAAGGTACAGCCGAAGAGGTAACGGGTATTGCCGAAACGTTCAGTAAAAAAGGGTTGAACGATCTGCTCTACACCGGCACCATTGCCAGCGAAGCCACCTTCAAAAAGCTAAACGGCACTCCTACAGATATTATCCACATTGCCACGCATGGTTTCTATTTGCCCATAGAAGAAAGCAAACGTCAGGATCTGCGTTTTATGGGAATGGACAACGAACGTAGAAATGTAATAGTAAAAAATCCACTGTTGCGTTCAGGATTGGCTTTTGCCGGTGCCAATCGTGCTTGGAGGGGGGATAGTATTCCAGATAATTGGGAGGATGGTATCCTTACCTCGCACGAGATTTCCCAAATCAACCTTACCCATACCGACTTGGTGGTACTCTCTGCCTGTGAAACGGCATTGGGAGATATAAAAGGGAGTGAAGGGGTTTTTGGTTTGCAGCGTGCCTTCAAAATGGCGGGAGTACAAACGCTAATTATGAGTCTATGGAAAGTGCCCGATGCCCAAACCTCACAACTGATGCAGGGCTTTTATAAATATTGGTTGGGGGGAATGAGCAAACACGATGCATTCACCAAGGCACAAAATGAGGTGAGAAAAGCAAATCTGAACCCTTACTATTGGGCGGCATTTGTGATGGTGGATTAGGACTTTATTTCTCTTTTTTTATATACAAAGAAATTGATAAAAAGAGAAAAGTCGTAAAAATGAATACCGTAAGTGTGAGAAACCAAACAATGACAATTAAATTAAACCCTATTGCATTTGAAAATTGCCAGGGTGTAATTATTGAATACAAAAATCCACATGTCGCCAATATAGTGCACGTTATTTTCGAGAAAAATGAAGTTATTGTGTAGTAAAAAGGAAAAAATATTAAAGTCTGAAGTATTGCAATAAGTGTCATAACAATTCCCATAGTAAACCCTATCAGCAGATAAGATTTCCAACCTTCATCAATTAATTTAGGAGCTAGAAAATCAAATAGTTCACAAAGTAATACAATAACAATCCCAAATAGTATAATTCCAATTATATTCAATAAAAATCGTTTAACTTTTTTCATTTGATGCCATTTTGGATGTAAAAGTAAAAAAAATATAGTAAACAAAAATCAGTATGGGTACTTTTAAAAATATTATCACAAGAATACTTGGAATTTTACTTGCTCTATTGATATTTAGTTCTATCATTTATGGAATTGGTCGTTTTTTTCATTTTTTTCCACCAATCAATGCTATTTATCAAAAATACATAATCTATAAAATTGAAAAGGAATCAGGTGAGAGAAGTATTGAGTACTCAGTTGCATTAGACAAACTATCAGATATCTATGCTGATGAAAATTATGAAAGTTGGGAAGCTGAAATTAGATATAAAGCATTGAAGAGTTTTAATAAATATAAGCACAATGAAACAGTTGGGTATGCTAATTGTCTCTACAAATATTCTGATTATGTAATGCTGGGTGAGAAAGGAAAGTGCTCTAAATTTATTTTTGAGTGTAGGGACAAATACATTAAACTTTATAAAAATCAACTTCTAAATGATGAGTCAAAACGTAATTTGATAGATGTAATAAATACGATACGTTCTTATTCAAAAAACACAAAAGATGAAATTCAATACTCTAAATTGGCACTTGGGATTTTGAACTCAATTAAAATAAAACTCGAAGAAGATAAACGCAATCAGGTATTGATTTATAGTTCATTGGGACTAGCTTATACTGATGATTTTTCTCTTTGGATTGAGGCACAGAATTGTTTCGAAAAAGCAATTAGTCTTTCCCAGAAGGAAGATTTTGTTGATGAAAATACAGTCGCAAGAATTACTTATGCTCGGCTTTTAAATCAAATGCAAGATTTCGAGAAATCACTTGAAGTTCTTAATCAATGTGATAAAAGTGTATCTAAGAATAAAATGTTTCGATTAACATATTGTAAGTTAAAATATGATGCATTTTTTGGAAAGGGTGATTTGAGTAGTGCTGAAATAGAAAATGAGAAAATGATAATACTTAATTATGAAAATAATACAAATGTCAAATTTCTTGCATTTATAAACAAGGCTAAACAAAACATCAATGAAGGAAACAGGATTAGTATGATACTCCCCATAATCTGGACATTAAGTTAAGATAAATTTTTATTATCTTTAAACAAAAAAAAACATGTCAACATTAAGGAGGAAATTCAGTAAAGAATTCAAAT
>CANFFA010000123.1 GCA_947445425.1 Paludibacteraceae bacterium | reverse complement strand
ATATCAAGTCTTTGACTTTTGCAATCTATTTTTTGATTTATTAGTAAAAAATGATTCAGAAATTAGATAAAGTCAAAAAAAATAGTGAAATTTGAAGTCTGATTTAATGAAAAAATCAGAGTGTTAATCAAAGTGTTGTAATGTTCTTATTTATAAATATTTATAGAAGTAAATAGTATTATGGAAGTTGAAAAAAGAAAAGTTGAAAAGAAGGACAATGAGATTATTTATTCAAAAGCAATAAAAGCAGGTAAGCGAATTTATTATTTGGATGTTAAAAAGAGCCGTAATGAGGATCTATTTCTTGCCATTACCGAAAGCAAGAAAAAAGTAGGCGGTACAGATGATAATGTGCAAGTTAGTTATGAGAAGCATAAAATTTTTCTTTATAAGGAAGACTTTGATAAGTTTATAGAAGGTCTAGAAGATGTTGTCAGTTTTATCAAACGGGAACAAGGTGAAGCCCCACAACGTGAGTATAAAGAACCCGAAATTTCTATAGAAGCTGAAGAGTCTGAAAGTATTGATGAAAGTAAAGCGAATAAAGGGTTTTTCAGTAAATTTAAGTTTTAGTCGAAGGTTTATAAACTTAGTCAGCTAAAATATGTTTCATTAATAAACAATGCTGTATTTAGTTTGTTTTAACTTTGATATTTCGAAAGAAAACAGTACTTTTGCAAGCTAATTCTGATTCATTACATGAGACAATTAAAAATTACCAAATCTATCACGAATCGTGAAAGTGCCTCCCTCGACAAGTATTTGCAAGAGATTGGTCGTGAAGAACTTATCACAGTAGAAGAAGAAGTTGAATTGGCTCAGCGCATTCGTGCTGGAGACAGACTTGCGTTAGAAAAGCTTACGCGTGCAAATCTTCGTTTCGTTGTTTCTGTTGCTAAACAGTATCAAAATCAAGGTCTTAGTCTTCCTGATTTAATTAATGAGGGAAATTTAGGGCTTATCAAAGCCGCCGAGAAGTTTGATGAAACCCGTGGTTTTAAGTTTATTTCTTATGCTGTTTGGTGGATTCGTCAATCAATTTTACAAGCTTTGGCAGAACAATCCCGTATCGTTCGTTTGCCATTGAATCAAGTAGGCTCATTAAATAAGATCAACAAAGCTTTTTCTAAGTTTGAGCAAGAAAATGAACGCAAACCATCACCAGAAGAGTTATCTGAGGTATTGGATATTCCCGTTGATAAGATTGCTGATACCATGAAGGTTTCTGGTCGTCACATTTCAGTAGATGCTCCTTTCGTAGAGGGTGAAGACAACAGTCTATTGGATGTAATGATCAATGATGATTCTCCGAATGCGGATCGTGCTTTGATCAATGAGTCTTTATCTAAAGAAATCGAACGTGTGTTGATTTTTACTTTATCGGATAGAGAACGTGATATCGTAAAAAAATTCTTTGGTTTAGGTGTTGCTGAAATGACTTTAGAAGAAATTGGGGATGAATTTGGTTTAACGCGTGAACGTGTTCGTCAAATAAAAGAAAAAGCAATTCGTAAGTTGAGACCTAATTCTAAAAGTAAATTATTGAAAAGTTTCTTAGGTTAATCCAAGATGTCATTCGAATAATCATTTAGACAAATTTATAAAAAGCAATTTCCAAATATGGAAGTTGCTTTTTTAGTTGTTATAAACACGATGAGGATATTCTGTAAGTTTGAAAGCTAGTTTGATATTCATTTATAAAAAAAGCAACTTCCAATAATGGAAGTTGCTTTTTTTAGTTGTTAAAAACCCTTTAGAATTTATGCAAGTTTCTTATCCAAATTACGTTTCAATGCAGCTAAGAATTTTTCAGTACTTAGATAATTAGCATTGGTAACATTTTCGCCATGAATTAATACAGCTAAATCTTTAGTCATTTCACCAGCTTCTACCGTTTCGATACAAACTTGTTCCAGACTTTCACAGAAGTTGATCAATTCTTGGTTATTATCTAATTTTCCACGGTGTAATAAACCACGTGTCCATGCATAAATTGAGGCAATCGGATTGGTTGAAGTCTCTTTACCTTTTTGGTGTTGACGGTAGTGACGGGTCACTGTACCATGAGCAGCTTCTGCTTCTACAGTTTTACCATCTGGTGTTACCAAAACAGAAGACATTAATCCCAAAGAACCAAATCCTTGCGCCACTGTATCTGATTGTACATCACCATCATAATTCTTACATGCCCATACAAAACCACCATTCCATTTCATACAACAAGCTACCATGTCATCAATTAAACGATGTTCGTAAGTGATACCTGCAGCTTTGAAAGGAGCCTTGAATTCGGTTTCGTAGACTTCTTGGAAGATGTCCTTGAAACGTCCATCATAAGCCTTTAAAATGGTATTTTTTGTAGAAAGATAAAGAGGCCATTTTTTCTCAAGGGCTACTTGAAAAGAAGAACGAGCAAATCCATAAATAGATTCGTCGGTGTTGTACATAGCCATCGCTACACCATCTCCTTCATAATCATATACATCCCAAGTTTTTACTTCGCCTGTTTCGCTAGTAAAGGTCATTGTAAGTTTACCTTTACCTTTGATAACGGTATCCGTTGCTTTGTATTGGTCACCAAAAGCATGACGACCAATAACAATTGGCTTGGTCCAACCTTGTACATAACGTGGAACATTGCTCATGATGATAGGCTCACGAAACACAGTACCACCAATAATATTTCGCAAAGTACCGTTAGGTGACTTCCACATTTTTTTCAAATCGAATTCAATCACACGTTCCTCATCAGGAGTGATGGTAGCACATTTTATACCAACATTGTATTTTTTGATAGCATTTGCAGCTTCAATGGTTACTTTGTCATTGGTTGTGTTGCGATTTTCTATCCCTAAATCATAATACTTTATGTCTAACTCTAAATAAGGAAGAATCAATTGTTCTTTAATAAATGCCCAAATAATTCGGGTCATTTCGTCTCCATCAAGTTCTACGATGGGATTGCTTACTTTAATTTTTTTCATTTTAATAGGTCGTGATCCAAAAACAAATGCTGATTTAATTCTTGAATAATGGATTAATTTATTTAATACTGATAGAAAGGTCAAAGATCTAAATTTAGTTTTATTAGACCTCCGACCTTTTATAATTATACTATCTATCTTTCATGGGAATAAAGGCTCTTCTCTCACCTACATTTTTATACGCAGGACGAATAATACGCTTGCTGGCAAAATTTAACTCTTCAATTCTATGTGCTGCCCATCCAGCAACCCTTGCCATAGCAAACATCGGTGTGTAAATCTCGGTTGGAAGGCCAATCGCCTCATACACAAACCCAGAGTAGAAATCAACATTTGTACAAACTTGTTTGTTTATCCCAGCACCTTTGAAAGTCATGAATGCATTTACAGCGCGTTCTTCTAATAATTCAAGGAAATTGAATTCTTTTACTAAGCCTTTTTCAATTGCTAATTCTCTTGCCATTTCTTTTAGAAGAACTGCTCTAGGATCTGATACAGTATAGACTGCATGCCCAATACCATAAATCAAGCCACTTCTGTTGTAAGCGTCTTTGTTCAACATTTTTTCAAGATAAGTATCAATTTCAGCAAGGTTTTTCCAATCTTTGATTGCTGTTTTTAAATGATCAAACATATGAACAACTGCAATATTTGCTCCACCATGTAAAGGTCCTTTTAAAGATCCAATACCGGCTGCGATTGCAGAGTAAGTATCGGTTTGAGTTGAGCTAACTACACGAACTGAAAAAGTTGAGTTATTACCACCACCATGATCAGCATGTAAAATAAGTGTTAAGTCAAGGATTTTTACATCTAATTGAGTATAATTTGATGGACCTTTCATCATGAATAAAAAGTTCTCAGCATATGACATCGTTTCATCTGGGTGACGAATGTGTAAAGAACGACCATGTTGTTTGTGTCTTAGAATGTTAAAAGCATAGGCTACAATGGTAGGGAACTTTGCAATTAAGTCTATTGATTGACGGATCAGGTTGTCTCTAGAAATATCATCTGGATTATTATCAAATGCATACATCTCAAGCACACAACGCGCCAATGTATTCATAATTTCTTTGCTCTCCAAGTCGATAATATTGATGGTCGCTTTTTGCTCCAATACCATCTTTTCATTCAACATGGTTGAGAATAATTTTAACTCTTCAGCATCAGGTTGGTAACCAGAAAGCAATAGAAAAGCAGTTTCTTCAAATCCTAAACGATTTTCTTTTTCAAAACCATGAACTAAATCTTCAACATCTATTCCTCTGTAAATCAATTTACCAGGTACTGCTTTCAATCCACCTTCAGGTAGTTTTTCGTACCCAACTACATCACCTACTTTGGTTAAACCTACCAATACACCAGAATGGTCTTCATTTCTCAATCCACGTTTTACATTGAATTGTTTGAACAGGTCTTTGTCTATTCGACTCGTTGTTTTTATTGTTTCTGATAATTTGAAAATTAAAAAATCCTTTTCCATATTTCTTTATTGTAATGTGAATATTCTATCGTTGTTAAAATCCTAAATTATTTCTTCATGTCATTCAAAGCGCTTCCAGCCTTAAACCATTCAATTTGCGCTTGATTGTAGGTGTGAAGTACTTCAAATTGTTCTCTCTTACCATTAGCATGTAGAAGTTCTATGGTAAGACTTTTACCTGCTTGGAACTCTGTAAGGCCAAGAATGCTTAATTTATCATCTTCTAGGATTTTGTCATAGTCGTTTTTGTCGGCAAAAGTAAGTGCCAACATACCTTGTTTTTTCAGGTTTGTTTCGTGAATACGGGCAAACGATTTAACCAAAATAGCCTTTACATTCAAGAACCTTGGCTCCATAGCTGCATGTTCTCTTGAAGAACCTTCGCCGTAGTTTTCTTCTGCTACTACAACAGATCCAATTTGTTGAGCTTTGAATTTACGTGCTAAACCTGGTACAGTTAAGAATTCACCAGTTTGTGCATCCAACACTGTATTGGTTTTATCGTTGAAAGCATTTACAGCGCCAATAAGCATATTGTCAGAGATGTTGTCAATATGACCTCTAAATTTCAACCATGTACCCGCCATTGAGATGTGATCGGTAGTACATTTTCCTTTTGCTTTAATTAATAAAGGTTGTTCTATCAAATCTTTACCATCCCAAGCAGCAAAAGGTTGTAGTATTTGTAAGCGGTTGGACTTTGGATCAATGCTAATTTCATTGTTATTATTCGATGGGGCAATATAACCTGCATCTTTGACATCATAGCCTTTTGGAGGCAATTCGTAACCGGTTGGTTCTTGCAACTTTACGCTTTCACCTTTTTCATTTAAAAGAGTATCAGTCATAGGATTGAAGCATAAATCACCTGCAATGGTCATTGCAGCAACAATCTCTGGAGAACTTATAAAATTATGTGTATTTGGATTACCATCAGCACGTTTAGCAAAGTTACGGTTGAATGAAGTGATGATAGAATTTGGACGGCTTGAAGGTTCTGCATCTCTTTTCCATTGTCCGATACATGGTCCACAGGCATTTGCCATTACTATACCACCTACAGATTCAAATTCAGCTAAAACACCATCACGTTCTGCAGTATAACGTACTAACTCAGAACCTGGATTAATAATGAATTTTGCTTTAACTTGAAGGCCATCCTCTTTTGCCTTTTTTACAATAGAAGCAGCACGAGTCAAGTCTTCGTAAGATGAATTGGTACAAGAACCAATTAATCCGACTTCCATTGTGCGTGGATATTTGTTTTCTTCAACTGCCTTTGCAAATTGAGAAATTGGATATGCTAAATCAGGAGTAAAAGGTCCATTGATATAAGGCTCTAATTCACTTAGATTTATTTCAATAATTCTATCATAATACTGTTCTGGATTTTCAAGTACTTCAGTATCAGCTTTTAAATGATCAGTATTTTGTAAAGCAATTTCTGCGATTGAACTTCTACCCGTTGCGTTTAAGTATTCAAGAGATTTTGTGTCGAATGGGAAAATAGAAGTAGTAGCACCAACTTCTGCGCCCATATTACAGATAGTCCCTTTTCCAGTTGCAGAGATTGAAGCAGTTCCTTCGCCAAAATACTCTATAATTGCATTGGTTCCACCTTTTACGGTAAGAATACCAGCTACTTTCAAGATAACATCTTTTGGAGAGGCCCAACCTGAAAGTTTTCCTGTAAGTTTAACACCAATTATTTTTGGCATTTTTAATTCCCAAGGCATTCCTGCCATAACATCCACTGCATCAGCTCCTCCAACACCAATGGCAATCATACCTAGACCACCAGCATTTACTGTATGTGAGTCTGTTCCAATCATCATTCCGCCTGGGAAAGCATAATTTTCTAATACAACTTGGTGGATAATTCCAGCGCCTGGCTTCCAAAATCCAATTCCAAATTTATTAGAAACAGCACTTAGAAAATCATAAACCTCACGGTTTGTATCATTTGCAGTTGCCAAATCTGTTGTTGCCGAAATGTGTGCTTGTATTAAGTGATCGCAATGTACAGTAGAAGGTACCGCTACCGTTTCTCTTCCAGAATTCATTAATTGCAACAAGGCCATTTGTGCTGTTGCATCTTGCATTGCTACTCTGTCAGGTGAAAAATTCACATAATCAACAGCTCTATTAAAATTTTGCAATTCTTCATTTCTATCTAAATGCGCATAAAGAATTTTCTCTGTAAGCGTAAGTGGACGTTGAAGTTTTTGTTTAATTTTACTAATTCTTTCTGGGAGAGCTGCATACAAGCGCTCAATCATTTCGTTGTCAAACACCATTTTCTTTCTATTTATATGATCAAATTTAAAATATCCTAC
Source organism: Paludibacteraceae bacterium (assembly GCA_947445425.1). Taxonomy (GTDB): domain Bacteria; phylum Bacteroidota; class Bacteroidia; order Bacteroidales; family Paludibacteraceae; genus Paludibacter. Next base: position 245 of record CANFFA010000123.1, on the reverse strand, counting down.
TTGCAAATGTAATGAAAATTATATCAATTCTTATATTTTCTTACTCCTTTTTTTTGTTTAAACAGTATTAGAATTCAAAAAGTTCAATGTAATTGCTTAAAAATATAAATTTATTCATAACACTCATAATATCAACTCTATTTATGTGTAATCATGTAGAAAATGTGCGTACTTTTTCTGTTTGTAATGTTAAAATAATTTTGTTTTAAGTAAATTTGGACTATAAAGATAGATAGCCACTTCTT
>CANFFA010000122.1 GCA_947445425.1 Paludibacteraceae bacterium | reverse complement strand
CTTTTGTCGACTCCCCACATCAATTTGCTTTTAAGGCTATCAAAGAAAGTGTGATTCAATTGCTTAACAACTTTTATGGTGAAGTCGGCCTTTGAAATTTTTAACTTTGTAGTCTGCTCTAATACTTTTGATCCGCCATCCAATGCCACCAAAAAGCACTGATTACGACTGTGCACCTCTAAGTCTATTGTCCATGAATCAGGAATAATCAGTGGGCGAACATTTAAACTGTGTGATGCAATGGGAGATAAAATAAAATTCTGTGCTTGAGGCACTACCAAAGGTCCACCCACACTCATGGAGTAGGCGGTAGAACCTGTTGGGGTAGAAATTATCAGACCATCAGCCTGATAGGTATGTACCATTTCACCATTTATACTGGTATTGATACTTAACATGGAGGAACTATCTTGCTTAAGAATGCAGATTTCATTTAATGCATAGGGATAATCTAAGATCGTCCCATCGGAGGTCTCAATCTTTAGAAGTGTCCGATCTTCGGTACTGAAATTATTATTCAAAATGGCATCCAATGCCGGTAGAATATTTTCCCGTGGGACATCCGCTAAAAACCCCAATCGACCAGTATTTATACCTAAAATTGGAATCCCCTTGCTTCCAATACGCGCAGCAGTATTCAAAAAGGTTCCATCCCCACCAATGCTTAAAGCTAAATCGGATTCAAAAGAGTCATTCGAAATCATATCAACATGACTTAAATCACAAGCTTCGTTCCCTTGTAGAGAATCATATAGCATTTTGTCTAACAAGAGTTTAATGTCTTTATTCTTTGAATATTCTAACAAGACATTGATGTGCGATAAAATTTCTTTTCTAAATGTATTCCCAAAAATGGCGATTCTCATAAGTTGAAAGTATAAACTATAATTCAAAAGCGAATTTGTAAAAAATCTTGTGTAAAAGTCAAAAGTCTAAAATTTACCGAAAGATAAGAATCTACTGATAAACAGTCAGCTTTTTTTGTTATTTTTGTAGCAATTCTTTAATGCTTTGCAAAGGAACTAAATGAAAGCCAAATCTGCAAATTTTTTAACGAACTAAACGAATTGCAAGTAAAATCAAGCTAGATTAGAACACTCAACTTGCCTCTAAAAAAACTGAATTAACATGACCAAACTAAGCGTAAATATCAATAAAATAGCGACCATTCGTAACGCCCGTGGCGGAAATGTTCCAAATGTAAGTCAGATGGCATTGGATTGTGAAAAATTTGGTGCTGAGGGAATTACTGTACACCCACGTCCTGACGAGCGCCACATTCGTTATGCCGATGTATTGGATTTACGTCCAATACTCGCTACAGAATTTAACATCGAAGGCTATCCTTCCCCTGATTTTATTCAATTGGTAAAATCAGTAAAGCCACATCAGGTAACTTTGGTTCCAGATCCACCAGAAGCCATCACCTCAAGTGCGGGCTGGGATACTGTTAAACACCTAGAATTCTTACAAGAGGTTGTTGCTGATTTTCAAAGTGTTGGGATACGGGTATCTATTTTTGTAGATACGGATCTAAAAAACATTGAGTACGCTGCCAAAACGGGAACGGATCGTGTGGAATTGTACACAGAGCCTTATGCAACTGATTATCCAAAAGATAAAGAAAAAGCAGTAGCACCTTTTGTAGAAGCTGCCAAGTTGGCTAAACAATTAGGACTAGGATTAAATGCTGGGCATGATTTAAGTCTTGAGAACTTGGCCTACCTTCACAATCAAATTCCTTGGATAGATGAAGTATCTATTGGACACGCACTTATCGCTGATGCTTTGTATCTCGGCTTGGAAGAGACCATTCGTCAATATAAAAAACAGTTGGAATCAGAATAATTCATAATTCATATATTTATAATTCATAATTCATAATTAAAGACGTTTTGCTTTAATACTAAGATTATGTATTATTTCTAATTTAGAAATCTACAGCGTGAGAAAGTCAGAGAAATATGGTGTTTTGGGCAGCTTTTTATCCATTTTAGTGTTTTTTCTAACACTTTGGATGCTTGTGTTGCCGCTTGCAATTCCTAAACAGCCTGAAATAAAAGGGGTTGAAATTGGTTTTGGAGATGATGGTTTTGGGGACACACCAGATGCTGGTGGTGGTCCAGATGAAACGCCAACGGTATCACCAAAAATAACGCCACAAGCACCTACACCTCAGCCTACAGTAGCAACAAAACAGACCAAAGCAGCAGTGGTTACAACCCCTACAAAACAAGCTGTGGTCACCCAGAAGGATAATTCCTATGCAATAGCTGAACAAAACGAGAAAGTCCGTTTGCGTGAGGAGCAGGAGCTACTGGAATTTCAGCAGCAGGAAGTAAAAAAACGAATTGCAGAACAAAAGGAAAAACAACGCCAAAAAGAACAAGAAGCCATTGGCAAAGCAAGTGCTGTGAATGGTCTTTTTGGCAATAGCAATAAATCCAATGGGACAGGAGGAGGCTCTGGCGGAGGAAGTGGCAGTGGAACAGGCAGCAGCAATGGCAGTGGTGTGCAAGGAAATCCGGCTGGAAAAGGTACAGGAGGCGGAGGAAATTCATGGTCACTAAATGGTAGAACCTTAACTGGAAGATTAGTTACACCAAGCTATGATAATGATGTTGAAGGAAAGGTAACGGTAAGCATTCGTGTGGATGAAAGTGGAAAAGTAATTAATTCATCAGTAGTGTCGCCTACAACCATTTCTGATGCCAAGACTAGAAATGCAGCCATGGCAGCAGCTAATAGCACACACTTTTCTTCTGGCACTGGAATCTCAACAGGTACAATTACTTACAATTTCAACTTAAGGTAAATGGTTAACTATTAATGCTTAACATTCAATAAGCAAGACCATTTGGCACATTGGCATTTTAGCAAATTAGCAAATTTTTAAAATGAAAGCATATATTTTTCTAGCGGATGGTTTTGAGGAGATTGAAGCCATTACGCCTATTGATTTACTTCGTCGTGCAAACATTGAAATTACAAGTGTTTCTATTTCAAATAGTAAAACAGTCATTGGCGCGCACAATATCTCGATCGCAGCTGACGCAATTTTTTCAGAGGTGAATTTTGAAGCTGCCGACCTATTGATTTTACCTGGAGGTATGCCGGGAACTAAAAATTTAGATGCACACGCCGGTCTAAAATACATTTTGGAACAGCAAGCAAGCCAAGGCAAATTAATCGCAGCCATTTGCGCCGCCCCGTCCATATTGGGGAAAATGAATTTACTAAAAGACAAAGAAGCTATTTGTTATCCTGGCTTTGAAGATCAATTAATTGGAACATCACTTTCAGAAAGAAAAGTGGTACAATCTGGAGCTTTTATTACTGCAATGGGTGCAGGTGTTGCGATTGAATTTTCGCTTAAAATTATTGAAAATTTAAAAGGGAAAGCAGTGGCGGATCAAATTGCGAAAACTATCTGTCAATAGTGCATCTTATGGGCACAAAAAAAAGGAATATGATACATATTCCTTTTTTTTGTGTGAATTTAGCCTAGGGCTTAAATGACTAGTTGATAGAAGCGCTTAATTCAGCTCCCGCTTTGAATTTAGCTACTTTTTTCGCTGCAATAGTGATGGCTGCTTTAGTTGCTGGATTGATACCTGCACGTTCTGCACGTTCTGCAACAGAGAAAGTTCCAAAACCAATCAGACTTACTTTATCTCCAGATACAAGTGCGTCAGAAATACTTTTTACAACTGCATCGAGTGCCTTTTTTGCATCGATTTTGCTAAGACCTGCCTCTTCGGCGATGGCATTGATTAATTCTGCTTTGTTCATACAATTGGGGTTATTTATTAGAAACGGTAAAAATTCACATAATTGAATGTGCAAATATAACTGTTTGTAGATAATATACAAGCTATTATGTAAAAAAAATACATTTTTATTTTGACATTTTTAAAAAAATAGCTTAAAAATGAATTTTCAGTCTCTTTTTCATTACTTTTGTAGGTGACAGAAGGCTTCTAGAAGTGATTCGAGAGATTAAATAGAATCGTAATCGCCCTCCATTCGATACGACATTATCAAAACTAAAAACTTATCCATGAATAATTTTTTAAATTCCATTCCACCCATTGTAAAAAACTTAATTGGCATCAACATTGTCTTGTGGCTGGCAAGTATAGTCCTACCAGGGATTTTTGCACGTTCCGGCATTCAACTAGACTTAACAGATATTTTGGGCATGCATTATTGGGCATCGAGTAAATTCAATCCTGCTCAATTGCTTACTTATATGTTTATGCATGGTGGATTTGAACATTTATTGTTTAATATGTTTGCACTCTATATGTTTGGGGCTGTCTTGGAGCAGTTCTGGGGTGCAAAACGCTTTTTAATATACTACATCGTAACAGGAGTTGGTGCAGGCATTGTTCAACAACTATTTTGGACGGTAGAATATCATTCAACCATAGCTGCTATTAATGAAGCCATTAGTACCTATCCACTTCAGGCCATTGAATTAATAGAACAAAAACGATCCTTTTTAAATATGCCCATTACTGTAGGTGCTTCTGGATCTGTTTTTGGATTGTTATTGGCATTTGGATGGCTATTTCCAGAGACAAGATTACTACTACTCTTTTTTCCAGTACCCATAAAAGCCAGAATTTTCGTACTTATTTATGGTGTTGCTGAGCTACTTCTGGGAGTAGCGCAATTTTCAGGCGACAGTGTCGCACATTTTGCACATTTGGGTGGAATGTTATTTGGTGCCCTGCTCATATTATTCTGGAAAAAATACAAATAATACATACTTTTTCATTTCATAAATTCTTACGCCCTAAATACTTCATCTAAAGTATTTAGGGCGTCTTTTAAACCTTCATTTACAAAAGCTTCAAGTAAAGATATACAAAATGACAGAACAAGACAAGTTGAAATTTCAAACACCGGCAGCAAGCATTTTACAATTAGCTGATTACACCCCTACTCCTTCAGTAACCATGGATACAAAAAAGGAGTATATGTTGTTGAGCTACCGCAATGCATATAAAAGCCTAGAGGATTTGAATCAAGATGAAATTTGTTTGGGTGGATTGCGCATTAATCCCACCACAAACATTGCAACGGGGATGAATTATTTCAACAATCTAAAACTTAAAAAAGTACTAGATACAGATCTTATTCAAATAAAAGGGCTACCAGAAAATGCACACATAGCCCATGTAACTTGGTCACCAGATGAGACCAAAATTGCATTTACCCACACCAACAGCTCAGGGGTTGAGCTTTGGGTAATTGATGTAAAAACGCAACAAGCTACTCAACTCACCGCAGCTTGTGTAAATGCCAATGTAGGCAATCCATTGAATTGGTATAGAGATAATAATAAAATTCTGGTACGATTGCTTCAAAAAGATCGTCCTTCCTTGATTGATGCTCAAAAAGAGATCCCCAAGGGCCCTTATGTATCGGAGAGTGATGGTTCAAAATCTCACAATCGGACTTATCCTGATTTATTGAAAAATCCTACTGACGAGAAAAATTTCGTAACCATAACTACATCAGAACTCTATAGCATTGATTTAACTGGCAAGGCGGAATTATTCAAAGCGGCAGATATGTTTGTGAGTGAGATTTTTTCTCCAGATGGAAAATATCTCTTGGTGACTACTTTGCGTAAGCCCTTTTCTTATTTGGTACAATTGAATCGTTTTGCACAATTGAGTATCGTTTATGATAGCATGGGAAATAAAGTGAAGACCGTTAATGAGATCCCACTTTCGGAAGTATTGCCTCAAGGCTTTATGGCCGTTAGAGAAGGGAAACGGGCTATGAATTGGCGAACCGACCAACCAGCAACACTGTATTACGCTGTAGCACATGATAAAGGCGATCCTCAAATAGAAGTAGAGCACAGAGACCTATTGTATCAATGGGAAGCTCCCTTTGAAAAAGAACCCAGCTTTTTGACCAAAACCATCTCTAGGTATTATCATGTCATCTGGGGAAATGAAACAGTTGCGATTATGCAGGATGAATGGTACGATACCCGCAATGAAAAGACCTATTTATTTAATCCTTCACGTCCAGAATTAGACCCCATTATCCTTTCAGATCGTAATTTTCAAGATGTGTATTCTGATCCTGGAAATTTTGAAGCCACCAAAAATAAATATGGAAAATATGTATTGGCCATTGAAAATGAAAATTTATACAGAATTGGAGATGGATTTACACCCAATGGTCAATTCCCTTTTATTGACGAATTAAATCTTAAAACTTTAGATAGTAAGCGTATTTATCAATCGGAGTACACCGATAAGATGGAGGAAATCTTTTCTATAGAGGATTTTAAAAATGGAGAGGTAATGGTGCGGATACAATCGAAAAACGAGTATCCTAATTATTTCTTTAGAAATATATATGATAAAGAAAAGCTCACACAAATAACATACTTTCCAAATTCCTTTGAAAGTATCAAAGATGTGTACAAAGAACAGATCAAGTACTATCGTGCCGATGGAGTTGAATTATCCGGAACACTCTATTTACCAGTTGGATATAACAAATCTAGTGGCGAAAAACTTCCACTTTTAATTTGGGCCTACCCAGCAGAATACAAGGATAAAAACAGTGCCGGACAGAGCACCAATAATCCCAATGAATTTACATTTCCTTATTATGGATCTTTTGTCTATTGGGTAACAAGGGGATATGCAGTATTGGATGATGCTGCTTTTCCAATTATTGGCGAAGGAGAGTCTGAACCCAATGATTCATTTATTCAGCAATTGGTGGACAATGCAAAAGCAGCCATTGATGCAGTAGATCAATTGGGGTATATTGACAGAAAGAAAGTAGCAGTAGGTGGTCATTCTTATGGCGCCTTTATGACCGCCAATTTACTGACACATTGTGACTTATTCGCATGTGGAATTGCAAGAAGTGGTGCTTATAATCGAACCTTAACTCCTTTTGGATTTCAAAGCGAACAACGTAATTATTGGGATGCCACGGATGTTTATACCAGCATGTCTCCCTTTATGAATGCAGAGAAAATGAAAACACCACTGTTATTGGTGCATGGTGAG
>CANFFA010000121.1 GCA_947445425.1 Paludibacteraceae bacterium | reverse complement strand
TTGGTTGATGAAAAAGAATGTTGGATTTGGGACATTATACGTTCGATTATAGATATTATTGGTATAACTAAACAATAACTTTTTACAATTGAATTTTAATTGTCACTGTCCGTTTCTTTGCATCTTTGTAACTCAGAAAATAAATACCGCTGGCCAAACCAGACAAGTTAACTGTATCAGTCAATCCGCCTGCTTTTTCGATTACGGTTATACCTAGAACATTACGAATCACCACATTTTGAACAACTTCTGAAAATTTTAAGTTATGATTGGAGTAACTTATTTTACAACTTGATTCTTGAAGATAGGACAGATCGGTAATAGTTCCATTAAAAGTCATACTAACGTCATCAAGAGCCAATACAGAACCAGTAGTTCCCAAATTGCGGCGAAAATAGAAAAGAACCCACAAATTTTTGCTATTCTCGAACGTAATGGATTTATTTAAAAATGAACCTGTAAAAAGATTTGCGCTTGCATGACCATCTACCAATTTGCTAATATCAGAATTGTTATATGAACCCAATGGAATGTCAATTTTTCCCAGTTCCGACCAAGCTATTCCAGGACTTGCGGTAAGACTTGTATTAGCAGGGGCTGCAACACTCGGAAGCTTGTCGGCAATAGCATAATAAATTCCGACATTTTCGGCCATATTCACAAACGCTGAATTCCTCCATCTCTGAATTTGGAAAGACAAACTCATTTTATTAATACTTTTACCCGAATTATTAGAAAAGCCATTCAATAAATATAATTTATTTTGATAATCGGTTCTCACAGCTAACGCACGATTGGTATCTGTCGAATTGCCTACCACATATAATCCTGAAGGTGTTGCAGTGGCACCAGCGGAACTAGTGGCATCTGTTTTATGACTTGAGCAACTAGTTATATCAAATACACCTAGCGAACTTTCACAAATTGTCCAATTACTTAATATTGGTTCATCCTCACCATTCACCAAACTCTCAGTAACACCACCTGTATGCCATGTAAGTTGATTAAAATTATCCACAAAAGTGCTATTGGGGTCAGTAATAACAGCTTTATTGGAATTGAATTTTATTTCCCGCATATGGTGTTTATTGCGTTCATCGAGTGTTGTTGATAATGTTGATAAAACAGGTGCATATACAGCATTTGTCAAATTATTGATGAGTTCACCAGGATCTTTTTGTAAATCAATAAACAGCGAAGGCGATTCTGTATTTTCAACTTTTGCAAATTTATAATCATTGTCATCGACAATTTGTGTCCAATTTGCTCCTTCAACAAAAACCTGTTTTCGAGGTACGATTGCATTTACATCAGTAAGAATATTTTTCAGTGAAATTCCAGGCCAGTCTTTTTCAAGGGGAAGTCCGGCAAAATCGCACAAAGTAGGAACCAAATCAACACCGGAAACCAAAAGACTATCAATCTGTCGGTTTTTTGAAATAGATCCACCTGAAAAAACAAATGGTACCCGCGAACATTCTTCATAAGGAAAAGGTTTGTTGATTAAACCATGTGCACCCTGCATATCGCCATGATCGGATGTGAAAACAACAATCGTATTATTACCGATTTCAGATAATTGCAATTGTTTCAACATCATACCCAATTCATTATCTATTACTTCAACGAGTCTGTTATATACCCAATTCCGCTTTTTCCAATCGTTGGTAGTATAGGTAACATTATTCATTGTGGGGTATAATCCAAGTCCTTGCTTAATAGTAGCTCCAGTTGTTAGCGCGTTATTAGCAGGTATCGGAGGACAAAGTACATTATAAAAATGATTACTGTCGATGGCAATCAACGAATCGGCCTGTTTGAAAAATTTCATTGGATAATAATCATCCACAGTTGGAGTAATCGGAAAACCTTTACTTATATAGGTTGCATATTCACATATATTATGAGGATTGATATAATTTACATACATCAACATAGGCTTATCAGTAGATTTTCGTCCTGCAATAATTTTATTTGCTTCAATGGTTAATTCTCCATGTTCGTTATTACTAAAAATAGTCGTAAACCCATATTTTTCAGCACCGGTATTTTCGGTAGTCCCTGGTAAATGAACCTTACCGCCAAAAAAAGTGTCATATCCTCCTTTGTTAAATTGATTTGCCACCGAAAGTGAAGTTATAGAATCATATGCCGACTTTTCTATAGAAGTTATATTGGTATCGTTTTTTCGTTTGAAAACTTTCGATGGGTAAAAACCAGTAACTAACGAAGTACGTGCAGGTAAAGAAACAGGATTTGAACTGTAACAATGCGCAAATCGAGTTCCACTGTTTGCAAGTTTATCAATATTTGGAGTGTTGATGTAAGCATTGCCCATACAACTCATATTACTATAAGTCTGCTGATCAGAAACAATTACAATAACATTGGGCTTCTCAGCTCCAAATGCCAACAATGAGCTTGAAGTCGTCAGTAATATGCTATTTATTAAATATCTTCTCATTTTGAAAAATTTAAATATTTAGATAAGCTGTCCATTCATTTGACAGATTAATTCATTAAACTCAAAAGGATTTCTATTTCGCTTTCAGCATCGACATCAGCATCTCCACTTGCGATTTATAGGCTGGTTTAGGCATGAAGTTTACATCCCAAATTAATGGATTGGCATTGTATTTTTCGGGCTGCCAAGAGTATTTATCACAGATACCCCAACTTTTGAAGGTTTTCACTGCCGGCGACTGTATAGCATGCTTTACAATTTCTGCATACATTCTTCCCTGTAGTTCAAAATCAGCTTCGGTTGGGTTTTGTGAAAGATGAATATCAAACTCAGTAATATGCACATCGATTCCGGCATTCTGGTACATAGCCAGCATTTCGTCAAAAGCCGCAAAATCGAAAGGTTGTTTTTTTACCATACCCGGTTTCTCGATAAATTGTCCATCTTGTATAGCACAATGTAATTGCATACCAACCCCATCAACAGGAATTCCCTCTTCTTTCATCGCTTTCATGAGCTTAAAAACAGTTAATCCTTTGGCACTTTTGGTAGTGGCATCGCCCCACTCGTTGTAAATCAGTTTGCAATCTGAGCCGCAAATTTCGCGGGCAATCCTGTAAGCATCTACAAAATAGTTGGGGAAAAGAATTTTTTTACCCTGATACATGCCCATGGTTTCCAGCCATACGTTTTTGTCGGTGTGGTCTTCTTTCCATCCGCTATTCCATTTGAACTGTACTCCATCAGGTTGCATTCCCGAAAGTGCCTCGTTTACAACATCCACGTATTTTACTTTGCCCTTGTAGCGAGTCATCACGCTTCGAATCCAATCGCGCATAATCACCTGCAATTCTTCTTTGGTAAAATTGCCATTGTTTACCCAAGGTGCCGTATATTGAATACCACCAATCAAAGGATGAAAATAAACATCAATTTTGTTTTTTTGAGCAAAATCTACGAGTTCGTCCGTTTGATCGAAATTCATAACTCCTTTTGTCCGCATCAATTGTGGCATATAAATACCGGCAGTGAGTATATTGTAATTGGTCTTGAAAAGTTCAAAAGTTTTCTCTTTATCACCCTCAATAGTTTTTCCATAATTACTGGCTGAGAAATGCGAACCAATTCTCCATCCCGGACGAACAGCTGTTGCCAGTTGGGATATCCCTTTGGATTTCGGAATTGAACTATTTTCTTGGCCTTTACTAGAGCACAATCCCACGAAAATGAAAATGAAAATGGAAACTAGACTTAGTTTAATGTACTTCATAAAAATGTGTTTTTTTATATTGTTTTTAATAGTTCAAAAATAGATTGATATTTTAAAATATCAATTCGATTGTAGACAATTAATGTTTGAATGTAGCTATTTTTGAATAATTCCTTCCTGTTTTCACCAGCAAAACCTGAAACTCTCAGATTTTTGTTCGTTTTTTAATGTTGAAATAATATCCCCTCAGAAATTAGCGGTTTGAATTTGCATAACAAAATTAAAAACCAAAGTATTGAACACAGGTCTACGCAAGTAACTCATTGTAATTATGCGAATTAATTAAATGATTAAAACCATCGCAAATCTAAACTCCAGTCAGAATCAATTCTAAACACCTATGTGCTAAACTAATACAGATATTCCAAAGATGTCTATGTCATGAAACTTCTGAAATTACACGAATAACGAAACGAACCACATTTAATTAATTATGGATTAATTCCCCGCTGATTGCGGCGTGGGCATTTTAGTTAGTATAGTATTTAACAAAAAAGACTGATCGTAATTCACTTTGAGTGAATTACGATCAGTCTATTTATCATTCTGCTTTAGGTTTTTAACGCAACAGCAGTATTTTACAACATCCCCCAACACTAACAGTTGGTTTCAGTTGGCAATGAATAATTCAAAATAGCTTCAATTACCACATTTGGACTTGACCATTCACGGACAAAATACACGGCGGCATCATTGGTGACAATCAATCTGCTTATATAAAATATGCTTTCGGGATTGTGCAAAAGCAGTTGATGCAAACAATAAAAGAATAATTAAACTGAGTAAGCATTTTTTCATCATAATTTATTCTGGAAATTAATATTCATCTAACAAAATCACCAGTTTGATAGTGTCCATTAAAATATCATCGAGTTTTCAAAATTTATTCTCCTTTTATACAGCGTACGGAAAACCCAAAATACTTCTTTCCAGAATCCCGAGATACTTTGGGCAGATTGTGAACAATATACCTATTCCAGGCATAAGCCTCATGACTAGGTGTAGATGTCCAAAAGTTAGCCGAACTTCCAATTGGAAAAACAAATGCCCCAGCTGTAAAACGATTGCTTCCAGGAAGAGCGTTGAAGTGTGAACTGTTATTTTTTTCCATGTCGCATCCTGGCATTCCCGGATAAGCGGAAACACTCCATCCATAAGATGCGGAAATGGATTTAGAGGTAAAATTCCCGGTTGTGCTTCCATCAAAGTTATATCCTTTAGCAATTAAATAGGCTGTTAGAGTATCCCATTCAGCATCCGTAGGAACATGCCATCCAGCAGGAGCAATATTGCGTACGTCTGCCACCGCATAAAAATTGTATAAATTGCCGAATTTATCGCTATTTTCAGGATTGTTTCCATAGTGGCAATAAGCACCAGTAGTTAAATTTGCCCATTCAACATCATTTTGGATATTCGGGATTCTATCGCCGTTTCTAAAATGGGTGACTTTTAAATTTTCAGCCATCCATATTTGGCTGCCAATTTGAATGGTTGTGTAGCTGTTCTTGTCTATGTCGGTTACGATTGGTATTTCTTCACTTTTTTGTATTGCTATTGCTTGCTCGCCCTTTACACAACGCACGGAAAATCCAAAACACTTTTTTCCGGAATCCCTAGACACCTTTCCAAGATCGTTAGTTATATACCTATTCCAGGCGTATGCACCCTGATTTGGGGTCGAAGTCCAAAAGTTAGCCGAACTCCCAATTGGAAAAACAAATTCTCCAGCAGTAAAACGAAAGCTTCCTGGTAGAGCATTGAATAAGGAGGTGTTGTTTTTTTTAACATCGTAACCAGGCATGCCGGGAGTATTGGAAAAATCCCAATCTGAACTCGCAGCCATCGCTTTGGCGGTAAAATCCTCTGTGGTTGAAGGGTCGAAATTAAAACCTTTCGAAATTAAGTAATCTTTCAAAATAGTCCATTCAGCATCAGTTGCTACATGCCATCCAACGGGTGCAATATTGCGTACGTCAGCCACCGCATAAAAATTGTATAAATTGCCGAATTTTTCACCGTTTTTAGGATCGTTTCCGTAGTGGCAATAAGCACCAGTATTTAAATTTGCCCATTCAACATCGTTTTGTATATTGGAGATATTGTCACCATTGCGATAATGTGTTACTTTTAGATTTTCAGCCATCCATACTTGGCTGCCTATTTGAATAGTAGTATAACTATTGTTGTCAATATCAGTTAGGTTTTCAGTATTTATTGAAACGTTTTTAATAGATGATGTGGTCAAACCGATATTGTTTTGTGCGAGCAAATGAAATGACACAAAAAACAAGTAGAATGGAAGTCGATTTTTTTTCATAATACGGTTCGGATTTAGATGTGCATAACTAGCAAAATAAACAACATAATCTTTTAATAATTCTAGAAATAGTTGAACATAATTATTTGGCACTTTCTTTGTTTCAAGTGTTTATGTCGACTATTAGTGTGCACCTACTTGTTGTTATGCTCTAAGGATTATTCAAAAATATTGAAATTTTAAGTAGGTAATAGTATATAATCGTCATTTTTATTTGGCTCACATTTTGGTGTATCTACAGTATGAGATACATAAAATTAACCATCGAAGAAAAGGAGACTTTAGAACAAGGTTGTAGAAACCATCCTAAGTTTCATGTGCGTCAACGCTTTCAGTCACTACTACTTAGTAATGACGGCTGGAAAGTCAATGCAATTGCTACACTACAGCATACTCGTACACGTACAATTTATACATGGATGAATAGATGGTCCGAAATTGGAATAGTCGGATTATTTATTCTACCAGGAAGAGGAGTGAAATCACTCTTGTCTGTAAAAGATAAATTTACGTTAGAAACCATAAAAAAAAGTCATTGATTGTGCTCGGAACCTAAATAACTTAGCTACTGATCTGTCTGAAACTTTTGGGTTTCATGTGAGTAAACAAATGCTTAAACGATACTTAAAACGTTTAGGATATACTTGGAAACGCTTCCGAAAAAGCCTTTGGAAAAAGCAAGATCCAATTGAATACGAAGAAAAGTTTTCACAATTAAAACAACTTGTTGCACTCTACCTAAGTGGACATATTGATTTGTATTTTGCTGACGAAAGTGGTTTCAATATGGACGGCTACGTTCCTTACGGTTGGCAACCACACGGTGAATATATTGAAATAACGCCTGCAAAAACAAAGGGAACTCAAGTCTTTGGCTTGATGAGTTTAGACAATCAATTACAGGCTTATACATTCAAAGGAAGCAATACAAGCCAAATGGTAATTTCCTTTTTAGATGACTTTCAAAAAAACATTGTAAAACAAACAGTAGTTGTAATGGACAACGCACCAACTCATAGA
>CANFFA010000120.1 GCA_947445425.1 Paludibacteraceae bacterium | reverse complement strand
TTATCCTCTAAATAAGCAAAATAATCGTCTGTGACAAATGATGCCGTTTGAGACAAAGAATTATCATCTTGATAGGTCAAAACAAGACTGTTACCCGATTCTGGATTTTTGGTTAATATTTTTTTATTATCAAAGGTTCCTCTTCCAAACAATAAAAGGGATTTTGGCAAATCTGTGGATACTGTAGCCCTGTCATACAACATTTTCATTACCCAACGATAGGCAGTAGCATCATGTGTTCCTGATGAAAATTCATTGTAAACTTGTTCAGTTGTTACCACTTCAACAATTAAGTTTTCTTTATCTACATGGGCTTTTGCTAAGATCTGAGCTTGTGAAACAAAACTTGGATGCGTGATGATCACCAGATCAGCCTGCTGCATACCATGAAGATTTTGATTTGGCACAACTACATCATTCAAAGGAGTCTGTATCGAACCTGAAGCCTTTGTATCAATGGCAATGTATTGCTTTAGAGTATTGCTTGTATCAGTAAAGCTTAAATTACCATTTTCAAAAGTTGTTGGAACAATACTTACTTCCTGCGGATTTGTAATATCCCAAACTTGAACATTTGTAGTTGCGTTACTCAATATATACCTACTATAAAAACCTGAACCCAACCAATCAACATTCTGAAACTGCATTACAGATCCACTCATTTTCAATGCCCTGCGAGCAGTAACTTCCAAAAAATTCATATAACCAATAGAGGTTGAGGTAGGCTTATCATAACCGACCGAAAATAGCAAATCATCTGTAAGCGTAGAAAAGGTAAAAGTCTTAGATGCATCTGTAGCCATTTCATATTGATCGGATGACGATCTGGCACGCGTAAATAAAGTTTGAGACTGGGTTCCGTTCAACTTCAAAGTGAAATTAGAGGTCGAAGAGGATGCTGCAGCAACATCAAGATTTACTTTCAATGCATTGGAATTTGATCTTATTATATTAGGAAAGTTCAATGCATAATTATAATTTAATGTAGTATTAAAATCATCCCCATAAAACTCTTTCCCAGAATTAGGAAGTGAACGTATATCTTTTTCAGACACCTTATAATCAACGAATTCAGAAACATCTTTTACCTCAGCATCCGCTGGAATGATCATACTACTTTTCGTTTCAATTCTTTTTACAGCTGTAGCCACTGCATTAGAAGATACAAAATAATAACCAAATTGCGCATATGGATTGTTCGTGTGCGTAAAAATCGATTTTGAACTGTCATATCCCCATTTGACTACGCCTTGTCCATAAAAAAGCACATAATCACCAGGGCCAAAGTTACCATCAGTTCCTTTTTCGAAATAGACTGGGATTTCTGGTAGATCATCAATTTTGGGAAGTAAAAAACTCTGCTCCAATACGCCCCCACCATAACCAAAAACATGGACATTTTGAGGATCCATACCCATAGCAACTAGCTTTTCGTATGTCAATTTATAGACACCACTCTCCACAATGCCAATTTTCACAAATTTACCATTTGCCAAAACAGAATTAGCGGCATATTTATGTAGACCAGCTTCCAGAGAATTGCAAGTTACAAAAATTGCAATTAAGATTACAACGAGGCTTTTGGATTTCATAATCAACAGGTTTGAGATTGCCTCATCAAATATAAGGTAGAATTAAAACGAGAAAAGGTGAGAAATGTTGTCTAAGAGTGAGCTAAAATCAGATGTTATTTAACATAAAAATCGAACAGTTTCTGATCAAAAACATAACCTTCTAAGCGATCACCAATGGCTACAGCACCCACACCGGCAGGTGTTCCAGTAAATAAGAAATCACCAATCTTGATGGTAAAATAACGACTGATGTGGGCAATAAGTTCGTTGATTGGAAAAATCATTTGGGAAGAATTTCCAGACTGAACAGTTTTACCATTCAAATCGAGTCTAAATTCAATGTTCTGAACATCAGCAATGGAATTAACTGGAACGAAATCACCAATCACTGCAGAATTATCAAAGGCTTTACTAATTTCCCAAGGTTTTCCTTGGGCTTTGAGGGTGCGTTGCAAATCACGTGCTGTAAAATCAACTCCCAAGCCTATTTCGGCATAGTATCGGTGGGCAAATCGAGGCTCAATATTTTTGCCCAAACGATTGAATTTGATTACCAATTCTGTTTCGTAGTGAATTTCATTTGAGAAATCAGGGATAAAGAAAGGCTTATTATTTTTCAACAAAGCTGAATCCGGTTTCATAAAAACAACTGGTTCAGTGGGAGTTTGGTTTTGTAATTCTTTGTTATGGTCGGCATAATTTTGCCCAATTGCCATTATTTTCATGCGTAAATAATTGTTTTTTAGTTGTCGCATGGAACTCGCATGCCAATTTTCATGGTCTTTGGTGAATGCTCGTATTCATGCTCGTTTCATGCGTAAAATATGCTAATTTATAAATGTGCCAATGTACCAATTATTGTTCAACACTGGGTTTTATTGTACTATTGGTGAATTTAAAATTTTTCAAAAGCTTTTCATGAGCTTCTAAATCAAATCGCTATTGGGCATATTGATACGTGCCCTTTCATCCTCTTTGATCGCGTTTAATCGATTGAACATTACCGCTAAATGAGCGTAAATGGAAGTATTCTGAACTACTACATTGTCAGGAACTCTAATACGAAAAGGGGTAAAATTCCAAATAGCCTGAATTCCACCGGCTATCATTATCTCAGCAACTCTTTGGGCTTTATCAACAGGAACGGTAAGAACACCAATATTTATTCCAGTTTGGTATTGTAGTTCCACAAATCTATCCAAATGATGAATAGGAACCCTATGAATACTGGTTCCAGCCAATTCATATTTCACATCAAACCCTGCAACGATTTCCAATCCAAACTGCCCCAATCCATCATCATGCAACAAAGCACCGCCCAAGCTACCTACACCAAAAAGAAAAGCCTTGTGAGAATTGGTAAATCCAAGAAAAGATTCAAGTATACCTACCAATTCTGCCACATCATATCCCACACGCGTACGTCCAGAAATACTCACATAAGATAAATCTTTGGCCACCATAGAAGCATCAACTGCAATATTTTTTGCTATCTGCGTCGATGACAAATAGAGTTCACCGGACTTTAGAACCAATTGAGCATAAGCCAAATACCAGGGCAATCGCCTCAAGGTTGGTTCTGGCACTTTAAATTCTATTGTAGGGTGTGAATGAGTCATTTAAAATCTAATTAAATAAAATAACTTACAAAAATAGGCATTTTTTTCAAACAGTTAAGCATTGAAAAGAAAAAACATGAAATGGTCTATTAAATAAAAGCTCGACCCCATTATTCATTGAAAATGATTAACTTTGCGAACCAATCAACAAAACTAAAAAACGCACAAAATCAACAACTTACACATTCAAAAACATATAGTATGGAATACAATTTCGGTCAAATAGAACAAAAATGGCACTCTTTTTGGAAAAACAACAATACCTATAAAACAGATATTGACAAAAACAAACCAAAATTTTACGTATTAGACATGTTCCCATACCCATCGGGAGCTGGTCTACATGTTGGGCATCCTCTGGGCTATATTGCATCCGATATTTACAGCCGCTATAAACGTCTAAAAGGTTTTAATGTATTGCATCCAATGGGTTATGATGCTTACGGACTACCTGCAGAGCAATATGCCATTCAAACGGGTCAGCATCCGGAAATTACCACAAAAAAGAACATTGCACGTTACCGCGAGCAATTGGATAAAATTGGTTTTAGCTATGATTGGAGCCGAGAAATCCGCACTTGTGAACCTGATTTTTACAAATGGACGCAATGGGCATTCATTCAAATGTTTAATTATTACTTCAACATCAAAAACCAAAAAGCTGAGACCATTACATCTTTGGTTGATTGGTTTAAAACTAAAGGAACAGACGGAATCAAAGCGAGTGTTACAGAAGAATTAAATTTCACAGCACAAGAGTGGAATGATAAATCGGAAAGAGAACAACAAGAGATACTATTAAACTATCGCATTGCATATCTTGCTGATTTAAAAGTAAATTGGTGTGCAGATTTGGGTACAGTACTGGCTAACGATGAAGTGAGCGAAGGGCTTTCTGTCCGTGGTGGTCACCCAGTAGAACAAAAGGTGATGCGTCAATGGAGCTTACGTGTTTCTGCTTATGCGCAGAGATTATTAGATGGTTTAGGCACCGTTGACTGGACAGATTCATTAAAAGAAACACAAAAAAACTGGATAGGGCGATCAGAAGGAGCCGAAATGACATTCCGCATAAAAGGTAAAGAACTTCCGATTGAAGTATTTACCACTCGTGCAGATACAATTTACGGAGTAAGTTTTATGGTTCTAGCACCTGAGAGTGATATTGTAAAACAATTGACTACAACTGAACAAGAAGCTGAAGTTGCCAATTATATTGCTGCAACAAAGAAGCGTACAGAACGTGAGCGCCAAGCAGACAGACGTGTAACTGGGGTTTTCTCTGGATCCTACGCGATCAATCCTGTAAGTGGAAACGAAATACCGGTTTGGATTAGCGATTATGTGTTAGCTGGTTATGGAACGGGGGCCATCATGGCAGTTCCGGCACATGACAGTCGTGATTATGCTTTTGCTAAACATTTTGACTTGCCAATTATCCCTTTGATTGAAGGTTGTGACGTAAGCAAAGATAGCTTTGATGCAAAGGAAGGAGTTTTAATAAACTCTGGATTCCTTAATGGACTTACTGTAAAAGAGGCTATTGCGAAAACTAAAGAATATATTACCGAAAAAGAGATCGGTAATGTAAAAGTTAACTTCCGCTTGCGCGATGCGATTTTCAGTCGCCAACGTTACTGGGGAGAACCTTTTCCGCTTTATTACAAAGAGGGATTGCCTTATATGCTAGACGAAAGCAAATTACCTTTAGAATTACCTTCAATCGATAAATTCCTACCTACAGAAAAGGGTGAACCGCCTTTGGCACGTGCCGATAACTGGAAAACAGATGAAGGTTATCCTATTGAATTTTGCACCATGCCTGGTTTTGCAGGATCTTCTGCCTATTATTTGCGCTATATGGATCCAAAGAACGAAAATGCTTTGGTAAGTCTTGAAGCCAATGACTACTGGCGCAACGTTGATTTGTACATTGGGGGAACGGAACATGCTACTGGACATCTAGTTTACAGTCGTTTTTGGAATAAATTTCTTTTCGACTTGGGTATTATTTGTGAAGATGAGCCTTTTAAGAAACTTGTGAATCAAGGTATGATTCAAGGACGTAGCAACTTTATCTATCGTATTAAAAACTCGAATACTTTTGTATCCTTGAACTTAAAAGATCAGTATGAAACAACCACCTTACATGTGGATGTTAATATTGTTTCGAATGATATTTTAGACACAGATGCATTTAAAAACTGGCTGCCAGAGTACAAAAATGCTGAATTCATTTTAGAAGATGGTAAATACATCTGCGGATGGGCGGTAGAGAAAATGTCTAAATCGATGTACAATGTTGTAAATCCTGATGTCATTGTTGAGAAATACGGAGCAGATACTTTGCGTTTGTACGAAATGTTCCTCGGACCTTTGGAGCAATCTAAACCTTGGGATACCAATGGAATTGATGGTGTACACCGTTTCCTAAAACGTTTGTGGAGTTTATTCTATAAAGAGGAGAACTTCTTGATTAACGATGAGAAAGCAAGTGCAGAAGAGTTAAAAATCCTACACAAGACCATCAAAAAAATCACTTTTGACATTGAGAATTTCTCTTTCAACACTTCAGTATCTGCCTTCATGATTTGCGTGAATGAACTGTTTGCCCTCAAGTGTAATAAGAAGGAGATTTTGGAACCTTTGGTGATCTTATTGGCACCTTTTGCACCACACATTGCAGAAGAATTGTATCAAGCCTTGGGTAATACTGAAACAGTTTGTGATGAAAGTTTCCCTATTTGCAATGAAGACTTTCTTAAAGAATCTGCCTTTAACTATCCGATATCCTTTAATGGGAAAGTTCGTTTCACCTTAGAATTACCAGCGGATATGAGCAAAGAGGAGGTTGAAAAAGTAGCTTTAGCAAATGACCAAACGGCAAAACATTTGGAAGGCAAAACTCCTAAAAAGATTATTGTCGTTCCAGGAAAAATTGTGAATATAGTTCTGTAGAACAATTCATAACACAAAATTCACAATGCAAAAATAAACCTTTTGCATTGTGAATTTTTAATTTTTAATTATGAATAAATAAAAGATGGGTGATAACTTAAAGGAGAAAATGATGGGTGCTTTGGCATGGAGCTCCATCGACCGTTTTGGACAACAAGCTGTTCAGTTTCTAATAGGCTTAGTGCTAGCCCGACTGCTTACCCCTGCCGATTTTGGGCTTATTGGAATGGTAATGGTATTTTCTGCCTTATCATTCGTACTTGTAGAAAGTGGCTTTGGACTTGCACTGGTACGTAAGAAAGATGCCAATGAAACTGACTACAATACAATTTTCTACTTTAATATCTTCACCTCTCTCCTACTCTACACCATCCTTTTTTTCTCCGCACCGGCAATTGCTGACTTCTTCAACCAACCACAATTAGTATTCATTGGAAGGGTTATTTTTCTAGCCATACTTTTCAATGCCCTTTATCTAATTCCATTTATAAAAGCATCTAAAATACTAGATTACAAAACAATTGCCAAGGTAAATTTAATATCTACTATCGTTAGTGGTATTTTTGGGGCAACGCTTGCGATACTACATTTCGGAGTCTGGGCATTGGTAGCACAACAAGTATTGTATCATTTTTTCAGAATGATTTTCTTTCATTTATTTGTAAAATGGAAACCCAAAGCCATCTTTTCTTTCAAAGTCATTCGTGAATTTTGGAAGTTCACCATTCATTTGCTGGGAACTTCTATTCTAAACGTACTCTTCAACAATTTATATGTCCTTCTTTTGAGTCGGTACTATCCGATTAAACAAGTTGGGTATTATTCACAAGCAAATAAGCTAAGTGAGACCTTTAACTTCAGCTTTCAGGCCATTCTTGTTGGAAGCACTTATTCTCTTTTTGCTCAAATACAGGATGACGATGAACGCT
>CANFFA010000119.1 GCA_947445425.1 Paludibacteraceae bacterium | reverse complement strand
AGCTATTTCTGCCAAAACCTCTACAACTATTTCATTATCAATGTGATTTTTATGCAGTTCTATCAATGATTTCAAAAAAAGCGAGTCTGCGATTTCAGATTTACTTTTCTCGTTTAAATATTTTAGCCGCTGCAAATCGGCATAAATAAATGCCGATTCATTTTTATCATTTGCTCTGAATTGGAGTAATTGTTGGTAGGTTTTTACAATCGCATTTTCCACGGAAGTGCTGTAGACGGTGTCCAATTGAAGCGTTGTGAAGGCTGAAACATCAGCAAAAAGATGCTCATCTTGCAATGGATTATTCTGGGTCGCAATCTCGTCTAATCCTTCTAAAATAGATATCTTTCTGTAGATAAGGAAGTCGTAAAGGGTTGGTTGGAGTATTCTGCTGTCCTCTCCTTTCATAATTAACAAAGAAAATTTTTCAGCATCGGTATTTTGAAGTTGCATCGGATTTTCTAGAGATAATTCGAGTTGTCTTTTTATTTTTTCAAAGAAAATATTTTTTGTCCACTCCTTGATACTCGTTGGAGCTACACCTGTAATATCAGTGCGTTGGTTGATAGTCCACTGAATTTTTTTGTAAAACTGGGCGTATGATTCCGCTAACATGGAATGAAGAAATGCTTTTTCTGTTGCATCAATCGATTTCTCGGTAAAAGATTCAAATTCAATAATTAACGCCGCCGCCTCATCTGGATTTTTCTCCAAAGTAAACCGCATTTTATACACAAGTGCCTTAATTGTTTCAGTACTATTCTTCTCTTTTTGAGCCAGCTTCAAGATGCTTTCCACCTCTTTTAATGCCGATTCAGGTAATTGCTTTTCAGCCAATTCATTTACCGTTTCCCAGCGTTTGGCATTGGTAATGTCTGATTTTTGAGCGAATGATAATGTGGCGAAGACCAGTGCTACAAGGATGAGTGAATATGAATGTTTTTTCATAGAATTGGCGGTAAATTATGAATTTTTAAGCAATTGCAAAAGTACTAAATTTATTGGCAGCTTCATGTTTTCATCCGCTTTCAACTGTCAGTTTTTGCTTATCTTTGTGAGCTTTACAAATCCCCTAAGATATTTTATTTCAAAGGATGGGGAAATGTAAATTGTAAATTGTAAATCGTAAATTATAATGACTTCTTACAAGAATATCTTTAATATTAGTTATCCCATTTTTCTTACGCTCATTGCGCAGAATCTAATTAATGTTGTCAATACTGCCTTCCTCGGCAGAGTAGGGGAGGTTGAACTGGGTGCATCTGCCATCGGTGGAGTTTTCTATTTTGCCATTTTTATGATCGGTTTCGGATTCAGTCAAGGGGCTCAAATCCTAATAGGCCGTCGAAATGGGGAGAAAAACTACGCTGAAATTGGACCGCTTTTTAACAATGGATTACTTTTTAATCTTTTGCTCAGTGTAATTATATTTGCCCTTTCAATTAAAGGCATGCCGCTCTTAATGAAGTCGGTGGTAAGCTCAGAACCTGTGTACAATGCCTCGGTAGCGTATCTCGACTGGCGAATTTATGCTTACTTCTTTGCCTTTGTCAATGTGATTTTTCGAAGCTTTTATGTGGGGATTACCCAAACACGCATCTTAACTAGCTCTGCCATTTTAATGGCAGTTACCAATATACTTTTTGACTATTTACTGATATTTGGTCACTGGGGATTTCCTAAAATGGGAATAGAAGGTGCCGGTATTTCATCCGTTATTGCCGAAGTAGTGACACTTTTGTATGTGATTTTGTATACAATTTATCGTGTTGACCTTAAATTGTACGGACTTTTTACTTTTAAGAAGGTAGATGTCAAGACTATTTTGCAGATGTTGAACTTGTCCATTTTTATCATGTTTCAGTTTTTTATCTCTATTTCCACTTGGTTCATCTTTTTTATCCTGATAGAACACATGGGAGAACGCCCCCTGGCAATTTCGAATATTGCCAGAAGCCTCTATATCATGCTCATGATCCCCGCCTCGGCACTTGCTACTACTGCCAATACCGTAGTGAGTAATCTTATTGGTGCAGGACGTAAAGAAGAAGTTTTGCCTTTTCTTAATCGTTTGGCCTTCATTGCAATGATCTTGGTTTTCCCAATTGCAGGTGTTACTTATTTGTTTCCTGAATTTTTTGCCCATATTTACACCGATAATCAAGGGTTAATTTATGATAGTATTCCAGTCATGAAAATTGTCTCTGCTGCCAATATGATTTTTGCTTTTACTTTTGTCATTTTTAATGGGGTTTCAGGAACAGGGAATACCCGAACTGCATTTGTAATGGAATTTGTCACCCTCTTTTTTTACATAAGTTATGTCTATTATACTACCATTATACATCCAAGTTCCATTGCAGTAGTCTGGATGTCAGAGTTTGTTTATTGGGTGACCATTGGTGTGATGGCTTATCTTTATTTACTAAAAGGGAACTGGAGAAAGAAGGAAATTTAGTTTTAAACTTAGCGCTAAAAAAACATTTATGTTTTTTTCTTTGTGTTCCTTAATATAAAGATTTGCTTCGTGATACTCTGTGCAACATATCTTTGAACACTTTGAGGTTAATATTAAGTCTCTATTTTTCTGAGCAATAACCTTTAAATCAATAAAAACTTTAGTAATCAGCTTATTATCATAAATTAAAATGGCTAAAACCAAATCCGTATACGTCTGTCAAAATTGTGGAGTCGATTCTCCCAAATGGATAGGAAAATGTCCCTCTTGTGGAGAGTGGAACAGCTTCGTAGAAGAAATTATCAGTAAGGATACAAGTCCTAAAATTCATCTAGCTGGTGTAGAACTTATCAAACAAAAGCCCATCCTCATTACGGATGTAGTGACCAGTGAAGAGAGCCGCATTGATACCAGTTGTAATGAATTAAATCGGGTATTGGGTGGAGGATTAGTACCTGGTTCCTTGGTGCTAATTGGTGGAGAACCGGGTATAGGAAAGTCGACTTTAGTATTACAGGTAGTGCTGAATATGAAGGGAAAACGAACTCTATATATTTCAGGTGAAGAAAGTGTTAAGCAGTTGAAATTACGTGCTGAACGACTTAAATTTGAGAATCCGGAATGTTATATTGTTAGCGAAACTTCTTTAGAGCAAATTTTTGTTCACATACAAAATATTCAACCTGATGTGGTGATCGTCGATTCAATACAAACGGTTTCTACCGAAACCATTGAGTCTTCACCCGGTAGTGTTTCTCAAGTGCGGGAGTGTGCAGCTAGTCTTTTAAAATACTGTAAGACCACCTCAACTCCAGTATTACTCATTGGTCATATCAATAAAGAAGGTAGTATTGCTGGTCCTAAAGTATTGGAGCATATTGTGGATACGGTTTTGCAATTTGAAGGAGATCAGCATTATATGTACCGAATTTTGCGTGGTATAAAAAATCGTTTCGGTAGTACTTCAGAACTAGGTATATTTGAAATGCAACAATCTGGTTTGAGGGAAGTAAGTAATCCATCCGAACTTCTACTCTCTCAAAATCATGCTGGATTAAGTGGTGTTGCCATAGCCTCTGCCATAGAAGGAGTAAGACCTTTTCTGATCGAGGTACAAGGCCTGGTTAGCTCTGCCGCTTATGGTACGCCACAAAGGTCTAGTACGGGTTTTGATTTACGTCGCCTCAATATGTTATTGGCAGTTCTAGAGAAAAGGGCAGGGTTTAAAATTGCTCAAAAGGATGTGTTCTTGAACATTGCAGGAGGTATAAAAGTAAATGATCCAGCGATAGACTTAGCAGTGATCTCGGCCATTCTCTCTTCGAATGTGGATATTGCGATTGAGAAAAAAGTCTGTGTGGCGGGTGAAGTGGGTCTTTCGGGTGAAATACGACCGATTAATCGTATCGAACAGCGTATTTTGGAAGCGGAGAAATTGGGCTTTGAAAAAATGATCATTCCAGACTTTAATCTGAAAAGTATGAATTTGAGTAAAATGAATATTCAATTGGTACAGGTGAAAAAGGTGGAGGAAGCTTTTCGAGTGCTCTTTAAATAAGTGTTTAGTGTTAAGTGATTAACGATTAGTGATTAAAAGTTACCCATTAATCATTAATCACTAATCACTTAACGCTAATCGTTTATCACTAAAATAATTTTTGTACAAGCGGTATCAACAGTGCAGTCATAATTCCCATAATTCCGATGGCCAATCCGCTGATAGCACCTTGTAGAGCACCCATTTCCATGGCTCTGGCAGTACCGAGCGCATGTGAAGCTGACCCCATTGCCAATCCTTGAGCTAATTTACTCTCTATGCCTAGTTTTCTCAGTACAATTGGGCCAATTAACCCTCCAAAAACACCGCAGATTACTACAAATGCAGCAGCTAATGCCGGTACTCCTCCATTTTGATCCGCTAAACTGATAGCGATTGGTGCGGTTACTGATTTTGGTGCTAATGAAGCAAGCAATGAGGCATCAGCTCCCAATCCTTTTGCAATTAAAATAACACTTATAATTCCCACAATACAACCTGATAAAACAGCGGTGAGTATGGATATAACATTGCCTTTTATCTGTTCCAATTGTTCATAAAGCACATAGCCCAAGGCTACTACACTAGGACCCAGCATGAAATTCATGAAATGGGTTTTATTTGAAAATTCAATATATTCAATTCCTGTTAATTTAAGGAAAGGAATAATTATCAATATCGCTATCAACAAAGGTTGTAGTAAGCTGATTTTTGTCCGCTTATAAAGATATATTCCAAATAAATAACTTCCCATTATCAGCAGCATAAGAAAGGATTCCTCACGAAATAATGCTTGTAGTTGATCGAATAAATTAATCATGGTCGTATGTTCCTTTCTTTTTTGTTTTCTCCATTTTTTCTTGTACCAATGCCACAGTGGCAATGGTAAGTACTGTGCTGAATCCAATGGATAATACAATGGCCAATAAGTATTTGGAAAATAATTCAGCATAAGCCATCAAACCTACAGCGACAGGTACAAAAAAAACAGCCATATTCTTAGTGATGATCGTTGCAGTTGCTTTTACATTTTCAGGATTTAAAACTTTGAATTGTAGAGCCAAGAAAAGTAAGATCATACCCAGTACGCTTCCAGGAATAAACCCACCCATGAGTTTACTCACCAATTCTCCCAAGAAATAGAATAATAATATGTAAAACAGACCTTTAATCATTTTGTATGTGTTGTATTTATTTGTGTTTAAAACAATGGCAATCCATTTTTGTTGGATTGCCATTGTATAATAATCGGAACTATTTTTAGAAGAGATAGGAGGCTGAAAGATGTACTCGGTTATTGTTTACTGAGTAGTTCGTCTTGTCGACGATTAGACCATTTTTGTTTAAAGTCCCATATTCTGCTCCAGTAAGTTCGTATTCTAAGCCTAGAATGAAGTTAGATTTAATGTACGAAATATAGGCTGTGGAGCGATAGGCTTGGTTTAGGATCGTTTGTACTCCAAGCTTATTTGTTGCTGTAATATTTGTTGTTGAAAGGCCATTTCCATATACCTTGTATAATCCGTCTTTATCAGCCAAAAGATTTGAGCTGGTTCCTAAGTTTTTTCCATAACCTAGCAAAAATCCAACTTGAACTTTTTTTCCATAAGCGCCATTGATCCAGCCACTAGCAAGATTATGGTTGGTGTACATAGCATTACCGTTTGCATCCAAATTTGCAATTCCGTACCCCCACGGCATGACTTGATCACTTAAGTTTTGACCCAAAAGTCCTTTTACTTTTAATTGTAATTTCCCTTTACTGTAACTTGAATAGGCTATGGCAGCCATTGAGGTGATGTTATTAACGCTAGGCTTAATAGTTTTTACCTCGCCACCTATACCATTTGTCAATGTTTTGCTTTTGTGTTCCAGGCCTAAAAAGAACTCCGGTATAATAGCGTTGTTCATATAGCTAGGTGATTGACCGATAGGGCCTGAAGAAGCAAATTGCAATTGGCTAATGGCTGCTGTAGTAATTGAAAATTCGGGAGTTAGATTGTGTTTTAATTGAATCATTGGGCAACGATTAAAGGGTTGAAAGGGTGCACCAACTGTAAATGCGGATCCTGTTGCAAGCATATTGGCAAAAAGTGGATGCCATGATTGTCCAAAAAGTAATTCAGTTTGGTCCCAATTAAGTTTAACGTATGCTAATCTTGTTCTAATAAGATGTGTAATATTAGTTTCTTTTGACGTAGCAGCATTAATGCCTAATCCGCCAAAATCCACTTCGATGACACCACTCGATTTAGCACCCAGTATAGAATCACCATTTATTTTAACTCCCATTCGAGTTGTAATACTTGATAAATGCAACTGAGGAACATTGTTCTTGTCATTCCCTTTGTCATCCAAATCTATGGGTTTTGGTGAAAGATTAAAAACTCCATCTACAGCATCAATACTTTGACGTGAATTATAATACATGTCACTGCGAATAAAACCGTAGAATTTGAATTTTTCAACGACTTGGTCTTGAGCAATTATTGCAGAAGAAAATAGCACTAAGGCTATTGGGATAATTTTTTTCAGAATCATAGCGAATGATTAATGATGAATTAAAACAATAAATATTGGTGTTGTAAATATATAGAAAGCAATTTATTACTCATTGAATGGTAACTGGCTAGTATGTCTGTTCGTATAAGCCTTTATCCATTGGGGAATTGCATTGTAAAAAACTACAAATGCACATCCCAAAATAACAATTGATAGTGTTAGGTTGATTGTTCCTTGTGTAAATGTTGTAGAATCAGATGTTTGTGGTAGATAGATGTTTTTAATGTTTAATATTGCGGCATAAACTGTTGTAATTCCAACAAATAACATCGGTAAAATAGTGATCCATGCATATTTAATTCTACCCCTGTTGATTATATAAGACGTACCAACTGCTAAAGCAATGGTAGCCAGCAATTGATTGGCAGTTCCAAACAAAGGCCATATTGTGGATACGCTTCCGGTATATATAAAATAGCCCCAGAAGAACACCATCAAGAAGCTAGCCAATAAGTTTCCAGGTAACCAATTCGTCCGTCCAAAAGGCTCATAAACTTTCCCCAACATCTCCTGCAATACAAATCGACCGATTCT
>CANFFA010000118.1 GCA_947445425.1 Paludibacteraceae bacterium | reverse complement strand
GGACGGTTTTCCAACTTCTGGTTCTCAACTGGCAGCCCTTCGTTTATCTTTGACGTAATCAAAAAGCAAAAAATAGATTTCTTTGACACGATCCACCAACCGGTGGACCAGACTTTGCTTGATTCCTTTGATGTGGCTGATATGCAGGCGGCACCGCTACTGTTACAAACCGGATATTTGACCATTGAACGGTCGGTGATGCTGATGGGGCAGCTTTTTTATTATCTGAATTTTCCAAACCTTGAGATTGAAATAGCATTTGAAAAGCACCTTGTCAGTTCGATTTCTCAACGAAATTTGGGTGAAGTAACTACTGAAATCATTAAAATGCAGATGGCGCTTCATTCTGGAAATACGGCGGAGTTACACCAACTTTTGTTTGGTCACATTGCTGCTATTCCCTATGCCCATCGTTCCAATATGGAGGAGAATTACCAGAATATTCTCTTTTCGATTTTTCGTCTTTTAGGTGCCGATGTTCATAATGAAGTGCACATGAACAAGGGGCGAATCGACTGTGTAATTGTAAATCATAATCATATTTATATATTTGAATTTAAGATGGACAAGGCTGCTGAGATAGGTCTAGAACAGATCAAGGAGAAGGGATATGCAACTCCCTATTTGAATTCGGGGAAGTCAATTACGATGATAGGGATTAATTTTTCTAGAGAAGAACGGAATATAGTGGAGTGGAAAGAGGAAGTAATGATTAATGATAAATGATGAACGGTTAACTTCCATGGTATTTGCTGTTTTGAAGTTCAAATGTAATTTATCAGATTCTTAGTTCTCTATACTTCTTCCACTGTGTTCCTCCGTGTGATTACACAGAGGAACACAGTGGAAATGTTGTCTCCTTTTGTATGTTATTTATTCATTTTTTTTGATTTGATATTTCATTATCCTATTTTATAGAGCAGATGGGTTGAATCAATAAACATTGCCATAAAAACTATATACCGCTGAAAGAATCGAAAATTGTTGTTGATGCAATTTAAAGTGTTATATTTGTAATTCGTATAATAATAACAGTAAATGATGTTTTATGGGGTTAAGTAGTGGAATAATACAAATTAAGGCTAAATCATCAATCGATGTTTGCGCGGCTTTGGCAACCAGAGTAAAAAGTCGTCGTTTGGAATTGAATCTTACGCAAAGTGGTTTGGCGACTAGGGCGGGTGTAAATATAGAAACCTATCGTAAATTTGAACGAACTGGGGAAATCTCTTTACGAAATCTGGTTAAATTAGCATTTGTTTTTGATCTAACTACAGATTTTGATGTGTTGTTTTCGCAACGAAACTATCAAAATCTAGATGAATTGCTGGGTATGGAAAATGGGGTTCGAAAACGTGGAAAGAAATTATGAAGCGCGTAAAGCTAGTTGAAGTTTTTATGGCTAATGTCAAGGTCGGACGTTTAGCTTTGAACACCGACGGAATTTGTGCTTTTGAGTATGATGCCAGCTATTTATCTACAGGTGTTTCCATCTCTCCTTTTGAACTTCCATTGAAACCAGGTGTATTCTTGGCAAAACGGACCCCTTTTGATGGTAATTTTGGTGTGTTTGATGATTGTATACCAGATGGATGGGGTTTGTTGATTTTGGATCGATATTTACAAAAACAAGGTGTGAATCTGAGACAATTGTCCATTTTGGATAGATTGTCACTGGTAGGCACGGCAGGTCGTGGTGCATTGGAGTTTCGACCCGATCAAAGTTTTAATATAAGTGAAGAGGAGGTAAATTTTGGTCTGTTGGCAGATGAAACCCAGAAAATACTTGCGGGCGATGATTATCAAGGTGAATTTATAGAGGCTCTGTATAAAAATGGAGGCTCACCAGGAGGTGCTCGTCCTAAAATTTTCACCAAATTTGGAGATAAAGAATGGCTTGTGAAATTTAGAGCCACAACAGATCCGATAAATATTGGGGAAATTGAATATCAATACTCTCTCCTTGCCAAGCAATGTGGTTTGGAGATGCCAGAAACACGCCTGTTCGAGCGAAAATTCTTCGGAGTTGAGCGCTTTGATAGAACAATAAGTGGAAAACTACATGTTGTGAGTGTTGCAGGATTGTTAAATGCAGATTATCGGATTCCTTGCTTAGATTATTTGAATATATTTCAATTGTGCCAGGTATTAACCCGTAATGTTGCTGAAGTATGGAAGTTGTATCGCTTGATGGTTTTTAATTATCTAATAGCAAATAAAGATGACCATGCTAAAAATTTCGCTTTTATTTTTCGACAAGGCGAATGGCAGTTGGCACCTGCATTTGACATCTTACCTAGTGAGGGGATGCGTGGATATCATACTACATCGATAAATGATAGTATCACACCAACAAAGGAAGATTTGATTGCAGTTGCTGAAAAATCAGGACTTGAAAGGGGAAGGGCATTGCTAGTCTATGAGGAGATAAGGGAGAAATTAGGTAAAATTAATGAACTGTAAACAAATTTCAAGACGATACAAATTAATCTAAAAGTAAATTGCATCTTTTGTGATCAAAAAAACTATCTTTGCACTTCAAATAAAAAAAACCATTTGTAAGGTTCAAAACGTATGATTAAAGTAACATTTCCCGACGGTTCGGTACGCGAATTTGCCAAAGGCATTACCGGACTTCAATTAGCTGAAAGTATCAGCTCACGCTTGGCACAAGAGGTGCTAGCCATCAGTGTAAATGATCAAATTTGGGACCTAACCCGTTCTATTGATACAGATTCATCCATCCGCCTACACAAATGGGAAGATGCTGAAGCAAAACATGCTTTCTGGCACAGTTCTGCCCACTTGATGGCAGAGGCACTACAGGAGTTATATCCTAACATGAAATTTGGTATTGGACCAGCTATTGAAAATGGTTTCTATTATGATGTTGATCCAGGTGAAACAACTATTAAAGAGACTGACTTGGCGACTATTGAAGCCAAGATGATTGAAATAGTGGCTAGAAAAGAGGCCATTGTACGTACTGATATTAGTAAAGAAGATGCATTGAAGAAATTTGGTAATATTGGTGAAAACTATAAAACTGAGTTGATCAATGATTTGGCTGATGGAACCATCACCTTATATTCTCAGGGTAACTTTACCGATCTTTGTCGTGGGCCACACTTGCCAACTACTGCTGATATTAAAGCTATTAAAGTGCTAAGTGTTGCTGGTGCTTACTGGCGAGGTGATGAGAAACGTAAACAGTTGACACGTATTTATGGTATCACTTTCCCTAAAAAGAAAATGTTGGATGAGTATTTGGTGCTGTTGGAAGAGGCCAAAAAACGTGATCATCGTAAGTTAGGTAAAGAGTTAGAGCTGTTTATGTTCTCCGAAATGGTGGGTAAAGGTCTACCGATGTGGTTGCCACGTGGTACAGCTTTGCGTTTGCGTTTGGAAGAATTTTTGAAGAAAATCCAACGCCGTTTTGATTACCAACAAGTAATGACACCGCACATTGGTAACAAACAATTGTATGTTACTTCTGGTCATTATGCTAAATATGGTAAGGACTCTTTCCAACCTATTCATACCCCAGAAGAAGGTGAAGAGTATTTATTAAAGCCGATGAATTGTCCGCATCACTGCGAAATATATAAGTTCAAACCACGTTCGTATAAAGATCTTCCCTTGCGTTTTGCTGAATTCGGAACGGTGTATCGTTACGAGCAAAGTGGTGAGCTACACGGTCTTACTCGCGTACGTAGTTTTACACAAGATGATGCACATATTTTTTGCCGTCCAGATCAATTGAAAGATGAATTTTTAAAGGTAATGGATATTATCTTTATAATTTTCAAGGCTTTGGAATTTGAAAACTTTGAAGCACAAATTTCATTGCGTGATCCTAACAATACTGAAAAATATATTGGAAGCGATGAGAACTGGGAAAAAGCGGAAAGTGCTATCATAGAAGCTTGTGCAGAAAAAGGATTAAAAGCTAAGGTTGAAACTGGTGAAGCTGCTTTTTATGGTCCTAAGCTTGATTTTATGGTACGTGATGCCATTGGTCGTAAATGGCAGTTGGGAACCATTCAAGTAGACTATAATTTACCTGAACGTTTTGAATTGGATTATACTGGTGAAGACAATCAAAAACATCGTCCAGTAATGATTCACCGTGCTCCATTTGGCTCAATGGAACGTTTTGTGGCTGTCTTAATTGAACATACAGCGGGTAAATTCCCATTGTGGTTGACACCGGATCAGGTTGTTATTTTGCCTATTAGTGAGAAGTTTAACGATTATGCATTCGATATTGCTAAGGAATTAAATGCCCAAGATATTCGTATCACGGTTGATGACCGAAATGAAAAAATTGGTCGCAAGATTCGTGATAATGAGTTGAAGCGTATTCCTTATATGTTGGTCGTTGGAGAAAAGGAAGCTGAAAACGGTGAAGTTGCTGTGCGTCGACAAGGTGAAGGTGATAAAGGAAGCATGAAAGTTTCAGAATTTGCCAAACTGATTATCACAGAAGTGGAAAGCTTGATTAATCAATACAATTAGAAAAAATGTTTATACCTGCAAAATTAGAATCGACCAAGTCGATTCTAATTTTTTTTATTTTTTTGTAAAAATTATCCCTCCTTCATGAAGATATTCTACAAACCAGCATATTTCTATTTACTCCTTGACTGTTTGCTACTTATCTTCAGTATGTATGTGGTATTAGATTGGTTTCCACTCACCACTGCTACTCCTTTTGATAAATACTCTTGGCCTTTTTTGTGTTATATCATCAGCTGGGCTTTGTTTTCCTACCTATTAAAGCGTTATAAACCATTACGGAAACAACGTTTTTTCAGAACTTCCTTTAAGTTGTTCTATACCAGCCTTATTGTTTTTGCATTCTACTCAGCATTGATTTATTTCTATTATGAGAATACATTCTCAGAATACGTCCTTTTCACAATCACCACTGTTGCCTTTGCGGTTAATTACTTAGTACTCAATTTATACTTTGCGTACCGATATGCCGTTGAATACAATGAAGTGTCGATTTTGAAAATTGACGAGGAGCGTTTGAATGCAAATTTGAGAATTGCTCCTGCATTAGATGCTGAAAGTTTTAATGATTTATGTGCTACTATTAAAATGCACTCGGGAAAAGCTACTCTGAATTTTCTATCGAAAATGGTGGCTTTAGAAAGCGGAAATAGCTTTGTGTTTTCATCCGTTGATTTTGAAGTGCTTAAATATCAGCCACTTTATCATTATTCAACCATTGTTCAATTAGAAAGGTTAAATAATATTCGGGGTATTAATAGGATGTTCGCTATTGCCAATGAGAAGCTACCCGATGAGGGTGTTTTTATATGTTGTTTTGAATCGAAGAGTACTTATAAAAAACGTATTCTAAAATCTTATCCCAAGGTTTTGAATTATGTTATTTACTCATTAGATTTTTTATTAAAACGTTTAGTACCTAAGATATTTATTACCCGTAAGCTGTTTTATTTATTGTCAAGAGGTAAGAATCGTATCCTTTCGAAAACAGAGGTACTGGGTCGATTGTATTGTTGTGGATTCAAAGTGTTGTCAATAAATAAAGTCGGTCAATTAACTTATGTGATTTCTCAAAGGATTAAGCATCCAGATTTAAGTCAGAAAAATAAGTATGGTCCATTGATACGTTTGCGTCGTCATGGAAAGCATGGGAAAGTATTTAAAGTATATAAAATTCGCACCATGCATCCTTATTCTGAATTTATTCAGGCCTATATCTATGAGAGTAATAGCTTAAAAGAAGGCGGTAAGTTCAATCGAGATATTCGCATCACTACAAGTGGTCGTTTTTTTAGGAAGTATTGGATAGATGAACTTCCAATGCTATTAAATTTGTTAAAAGGTGAAATGAAATTAGTGGGGGTAAGGCCTTTGAGTGCTCATTATCTTAGTTTATATTCAAAAGAGTTACAAAAGAAAAGAGCAAAATTTAAACCTGGTTTACTTCCTCCATTTTATGCACACATGCCGCGAACACTGCCTGAAATTGAAGCTTCTGAAATGCTCTATTTGAATGAGTGTGAGAGTGATGGGGTATTGTATACCGATTTGAAGTATTTGATTTCAATATTGAAAAATATATTGTTTAAACGAGCAAGAAGTTCCTAATTAATGTTTAATGTTTAATGATCAATGTTTAATGATCAGTAATTGCTAAATGTATGTCATTAATTAATCATTTATCACTAAACCTTAATCACTATTTAATGATTTGAATTAGACGAATTGAAAATGAAATTATCTACTATTTTTTATGTTCTTGTGAATCAATTGATAAGATCAAAATTATTATTGTTCTTTTTTTTACTCTTTACTGTTAGTGGTGTATCCGCACAGGATATTCCACAACACATCTCGTATACACGTATTTACGATTATTTGGATGAAATGGCTGGGGAGAGATTGATTGAATTAAATTCAGCCGTGAAACCTTATTCACGTCAGTTTATAGCCAATTGCTTATTAGAAATAAAAGCAAAAAGTGAGCAATTGAACAAACGTCAATTGGATGAAATGCAGTTTTTTCTGAATGAATTTGCATTGGAACAACATCAACTTCCAAATTCGCATTTACATCTTTTGAAAAATGAACAGTCACAGGCTGCTTTACTTTCACCAGCATTTAATTATAAAGATAGTTTGTTTCGTGCCCGCATTACACCATTATTAGGAATGCACATCACGCAAAATAGCAATGGTTCTATTACAAAACGTTGGTATGGAGCTGAACTGCAATTAATGATGGGTGAAAACCTAAGTGTTTATGGAAGCTTACGTGATATTTCCATACAAGGTGCACTTTTGTCCCGCCCTACTTACTTGAATGATTTGCCAGGTTATGAGTATAAGGAATCTCCTGCTGGTGGGGATTTTAGCGATTCCCGTGGTGGAATTAAGTATTCTGGAAAATGGGGTTCAATTGGGCTGGTAAAAGACAATGTGATATGGGGTGACAATTACCACGGTTCAAATATACTTTCGGGTCGTGCACCCTCTTTTCCTATGTTGACTTTACATCTACAACCCGCTAAGTGGTTTGAATTGAATTACTTTCATGGCTGGTTGGTTTCAAATGTAATT
>CANFFA010000117.1 GCA_947445425.1 Paludibacteraceae bacterium | reverse complement strand
TTTTACAGCAAAACGTAAGATTTCATCACAGCTGTCGCACTTTTGTAAAGTGTACCAAATAAAAATAAGGATATCTCTAATCGATAATGCCGAAGCTCTAAATCCTAATTGCCATAAAAAAGCCTATTGTACTGTGGATAGAGAGTTTGTGAAGACAAATCATAGAAAATGTCTTTAAATTAATTAACTTCACTTTTAAGTTAATTAATTGTCTTATGGTAGAATAAATTAAAATAAGTATTACTTTTGCAAAACTTAACTCAAAAGTGAATTTAAAACGGAAATTAGATATAGTTTTATTGGAAGAGTATGAAAAAGTCAATTTCTATTCATTTCAATTTGAGAATGAAACTCAGACCGAGTTTGAGAAATTTCTTGTAACCTTCAACGAATCTCATCCCGAAGAAATAGGACGCATCATGTATAGGCTGGAACGCATCACTCAAGATGGTGTATTTCCTAGACATTTCAGGTTTGCCGGAAAAGTTAAAGACAGAACCGCAGAACTTCCAAGCCAGTTGGAAACTATCAATCTAAGAATATATTGCATTTGCATCTCTCCCCAAATATTGATTCTTGGTAATGGAGGTCTAAAAACAACACGCACCTACAATGAAGATGAGTATCTAAATCAATGTGTTGAGACGCTCCGTGACATTGATTCTGAACTTAATATCAAACAAAAGAAGCACAAAATCCAAATTGTAGGTAAAAACATAAATGGTGATTTATCGTTATATATAAACGGCGAGAAATAACAAAAAACTTATGAAAAGAAACTCTATCATGGAGCAAAGCAGAAAGCTTATTACTCCAGAAATCAAACAGAATGTAGATTTTGCAATAGATATTGCAAATAGAATCTTTGATATTCTTGAGATGAAAGGTCTTAAACAAAAGGATCTTGCCAAGATGCTCGGGAAAAGTGAAGCTGAAATCAGCAAATGGCTGCAAGGAACTCACAATTTTACAGTTGAGACACTACTGAAAATTCAAGCCAAGTTGGGAGAGGATATTTTAATGGTAGCTGGGACGAAAAAGGCTAATAAACCAAAATCAACACAGTTCGAAACACTTTCGATAAACTTCTCGAATCAGTCCATGAATCTTATTCCAAGTCCTATGAAAAACATTCATTTGAATACCAATTGGAATACAGGAAAACTCAATAAATCAGGACATTTCTTAAGCTCCTTTGACTGTTAATAGAAATAAAACATGAAAAAAGCAAAAACTGATCCAATTCAGGTTCAACTTAAGATACTGAAAGTGCAAGAGACACTTTTCTTTATTGATTCTGAATTAATTTCATCAATTATAAAAATTGAGGGAGATAGTATCAATATAGAGTTTGGGTTTAAGTTAGAAATAAATAATGAGAAAAACGAATTAATTATTCATCTCAATGTAAAGTATTTTTATCCAACAGATTCAGAATTATCTAAATTAATAGAGATACAAACATCAAATAGTTTTGAAATCACCGATTTAAATAACTTGATTTCAATAAATGAGAATGAGATTGAAGATAAAAATGGAATACTACCCTCTATTTTAGGTATTGCAATAGGAACATTAAGAGGAGTATTGGTTGCAAAAACCAGTGAATCAAAACTTTCAGATTTTCCACTTCCAATTGTAAACCCAACAGAAATTTGCAATAGTATGATTTTACAAGCATAAATGCACAACTAAAAAGCAAAATGCTTTTTAGTTGTCATCTGATCCTTTAAAAGCCACATAAGAGTGGCTTTTTTTTACCTCCGCTAACACAGATATGCAATCTGTACAAATCATAGATAAGAAAAAAGTCTGTTTTATTGCAAATTGAATAGCACCATGGTGAAAAACAAAATAATAAAAGGCACAATTATATTTCTTATCGTAATGATTTTAAATTTAGTTTTTTTTTCTTAAACTATCTCCCTTTGTAGTTGGCTACATGCTACAAATCCGAGGAGTTATACAGCCAGATGATACAGCGATGGATGCGTTTGTTTTCGGGACGTTATTATTCTCCTTCGTTTATAGTATTGGTGTTGAATTTGTGAGTACCAAAAACAATAACTTCTATCATCTCGGGTGTACCGCCATTTATCTATTCATTCTGTTTTTGGCTTACCTAACACCCAACGAATCGAGTAAAAAGGTTAATCTTTAGTTTTTCTGTTCGGCTACGGCTTATCCATTTTTTATTTATGGAATACGCTATAGGGCTTGGTATTTGATAAATTGATTTGTAAAATTTAAACAATAACTCAATGAAAAATCTTGTCGTCCTCACTGGTGCAGGTATGTCAGCCGAAAGTGGAATTTCAACCTTCCGTGATGCAGGTGGGTTATGGGAGAATCACAGAATTGAG
This sequence comes from Paludibacteraceae bacterium, assembly GCA_947445425.1. GTDB lineage: Bacteria > Bacteroidota > Bacteroidia > Bacteroidales > Paludibacteraceae > Paludibacter. The sequence goes on along the minus strand of CANFFA010000117.1, from coordinate 4,744 downwards.
GATGTAGCAACTCCTGAGGGATGGTTTGCAAATCCCGAATTGGTTCATTCTTTTTACAACCAAAGGAGAATGCAGTTGATGGAAGTTCAACCTAATCCTGGACATTTTGGTTTAGCTGATTTGGAGTCACACTTTAACGTGAAAATCATCACCCAAAACGTGGATAATCTTCACGAAAGAGCTGGGAGTACTTGGGTGTTGCATCTTCACGGAGAGTTGATGAAAATGCGTTCTGCGGGACCAGGTGAAGAGGTTTATGATGTTCACTCTGATAAAATGGAATATCACTATGGTGATTTGTGTCCAAAAGCTTATCCAATGCGACCACACATCGTATGGTTCGGAGAGGATGTACCACACATTTCTTATGCTACTGAAATTGTCCAAGATGCTGATATATTAGTTATTATTGGTACTTCATTGAATGTATATCCAGCTGCTGGATTACTCAATTATGCTAAAAAATCAACTCCAATTTACCTCATTGACCCAAATGATGTCAAAGTAGATTCGAAAAGTGTGCAACTGATTCGGAAAGGTGGTTCGGAGGGTGTAGGAGAGTTGAAAGTCTTATTGGGTATCTAAGAGTTTAATAGATAGTCAGCATACTTGGGGAGTGTTTTTTATATTAAACCCACTATGTTATATAATCAAAATGCTAACAATAAACTAAATAATTTGTTAATCATCAGTTCAATGGAGTTTAAATTAAACCAAGAAAAGTACATGGATCAAGTTGACGAAGGTATAGAAACTATTAATACTTTAGCCGAAAACAAGACTTATAAAATTACTAGAGAAATTGATAATGATTTAGCCAGTGCCATTACAGCAGAAGAATTACTTATTGGGATAGAAGAAGACATAAGGGCTATGTTCAAAAGAAAAAATTAAGTAATGAGATTGATTTAAATAAAACCACCTTTAAGTCTATGAGCTAAATGCACCCAAAATAATTGTAGGACATTTCAAAATATCAAATTTAGTCTTATATTTGTATCAAATTCGTCAATTGAAAAGTCAATTGCATTACATAGTATTTCAGCGTAAGCTTTTATTCTTGCTCCTAAAAAACGACCAATTTAATAGACAAGTCAAGAATAAGTTAGTGAACCTGCGTCAAATGGCGTGGGCTTTAACTTATTTGGACTTGTGGGTGCTTGGTCGTACCTTTAGGAGCTCAATATAGTTAGAGTCCCACGCTTTTTTTGTTGTGTAAAATGCTTATTTTAAAGCAATAAGTTGAATTAAATAAATTTTACACTAATCAAAAAACAAAAACATTATGGAAGGCTACAGCATTCATTTCGAAGAGGGTATTGACTCAGAAACAAAGAAAATCGCAGAAGAGTATTGGGAAATTGAAAATGGCGAGTTTGTAAACACCGTGTCATATTTCTTTGACAGATATTCTTTAAATCAAAATCAATTATCCAAATTGATAAAAGCAAACTCACATTGTAAAGTACAAGAAATATGTGCTGATTGTTCTGAAACTTTTGATAGATTTGTTCCCACTAAAGGATACTTTAAATTCAAATATCCAGTTACATGCCCAACATGTAAAGAAAAGATAGAGCAAGATCGAATTGAAAGTAAAAAAAGGTATCTCGAAGAACAGAAAATTGAACAAGAGAAAATTGAACAAGAGAGTAAAGAGAAATTTGATAAGGCAATTGCTGACGAAAAATGGCTTGAATTAAACGACTACGAACTAAGCACTTTAAAAACAATACTTAGAAACAACAACTTAAATAGTGTCTTTAAGAATGTATTCAAAGATGATTTGACCGATAAATACATTTGGGGTGTATTAAATAAGCTGAATAAATTAGGCTTGATTCAGTTGGTTAGAAATAATAACTATGTAAACGCAATAGAAGTAGATCCAATGCTTCTTCATCACATTGAAAAATCTGTAAAAATCACATCAACAAATACACCGGATTATTTAAGTTTTTCGTTGTCTAAAAAACGAAATAAATCGGAAGTAAAACAGCCGGATTACGGTGGAACGTTTATTTTACCAACTGACATAATACTAAAAGCAAACGAAACTTATGTATATGGTGGTTGGATATTATCTGATGGTTCCATTAATCTAAGGTTTACTCCAGCGAAGGATGTTCATGTGGTAGAGCAAACCACATTTGAAAATGCGCCTCAAAAAGTTCGTTATATTATTGAAGGGATGTTCAATAATTTGAGGACAGATAAAAATGAAGTCGCGTGAGTAAAAAAGAAGAATTTGATGAAAGAATAAAATAATATTTCAACTCTACCTTGACAAGGAATTCACAAAAATAGGGCATACCCAAAATTGTGAGAATTACGAACTAAAATTTGGTCAAAAATGGAGTTAAATGTGGGAAATAAATTCTAATTTTGGAGTACACCCACTACCAACCTAAAATTATGAGTTTTTTCGGCAAAGAGAGCCACTTGTTAACAGTGAGTAGATTTAAGTAAATTTCAAACAAATAAAATGACAACGCTAACAAATAAATTTGAAACTATGAACATGCTAAACATTGTAGATCCTTTACAGGACAAAGTTTTTTTTGATGCACAGTCTATCGGGGTGGCTATCTTACAACCTGAATTAAGCTCCTATGCACATGATGTTTTGAAAAAAACTTTGAAAGACCCAATTGTGATTTTGGAAGTAAGTGCAGATAAAAGAATCTATATTTTACCTACCAATAGACAAGAAATAAGAATCGTAAATGTGGTGATGAAAGACACGATTTGGTATGCTGAAAATATTGACATTGAAAAGAAAAGTACCGATTTCTTGGAGCTTATTCAAAAGCATACGCCCATATATAAAAAGGAATTTTAGTTATACAAAAACCCTCAGCAAATACTTTCGGAGAAAGCTTTTGCTGAGGGTTAAATTCAAGCCCAACAAAAAACAACAAACATGAAAATTCAATACGCTTCCGATCTTCATTTGGAATTCAAAGAAAACAAAGCCTATCTTAATGAAAACCCAATGCCTGTAATTGGTGATGTTTTGTTATTGGCGGGAGATATTGTCCCTTTTGCCAAGTTGGATGAGCACAAGGACTTCTTTAGTCTCCTTTCCGATAGTTTTTCTGCTACTTATTGGGTGCCTGGTAATCACGAATACTATCACTACAACATTGCCAATAAAATGGGGGAGATTATGGAAAGTATCAAACAGAATGTTTTTCTTGTCAATAATACTTCGGTGATACACGATGATGTAAAGTTTATCTTTTCAACGCTGTGGAGCAATATCAGTCCAATGAAGGAGTATCAGATTCAAAGAGCAATGAATGATTTTTATGTGATCAAATTCCGTGGGAGCAATCCTCTTTCCATAGCACAATACAACAAGTTACATGCTGATAGTTTGGCTTTTCTTAAAAAGGAGTTAAATCTGAAGGCTGCGACTAAAAATGTGGTTGTTACTCATCATGTACCGACTTTTAAAAACTACCCTGAGCAGTACAGAGACAGCGTTATAAACGAAGGATTTGCAGTAGAATTGTTCGATTTTATCGAAACTTTTGCTCCTGATTATTGGATTTATGGTCACACCCACGGCAACACCCCTGAATTTGAAATCGGAAAAACTAATTTACTAACCAATCAATTGGGATATGTGAAGTATGGTGAACAGGTGGGGTTTTGTAGTGATAAGCACTTCATTTTGTAAAAAACTTGTTTCCTGAATACGAATAAAAAAATCTGAATACTATCAGATGCCTTTCATTTTCTTTTGAAAATGAAACACCCCACTAAGATGATTTCTTAGTGGGGTGTTTTTATTATATATCTTGTGATATTTTAGACAAAATCTATTGGATCACTATGCCAAGCTTGGCCTTTATCTAAATTTAAAATATATGCGTATTTCACATCAACATTCTCATTTTTAATTGAATTTGCAAAATATGTCAGATATTCCATTGATGGTGTAGATTTTGTTAATTGTAAAAGTTCGTTACCTGAATTACTGAATACATGAACAGGCATCTGGAGTGTTGGAGTGTTTGCTTTAATTTTTGTAGGAAGTATAATGTTTCCGGCTACAAAATAATGATATCTTTCTGTATTTTGTTCCAATAATTGATGAACAATAAATTCGCCTGGTTGTATTATTCCAATTTCAGTGAGAAGGGCAATATCTGCATAACCTATGTTATATTTATCATTCATCAAATTATCATTATTTCCTTTAAATATATAATTCTTCCCATCTGATGTAATAGCGAAGTTTGCTACTTTCATAAATGTGTCAGCTTCATTCTTTGATAAATTACGAATAAGTTCGAGTGTTCGTAATGAATAAGATTTAGGCTGTTTTATTTCTCCTGCAAGAATTTTCCCCCAAATAGCTTGCATTTCTTCATTTGAGACTTCTTCTGCATTTTTGAAAAATCTTGTTGTCCAATCTTCGTCTAAAGGTTCGTCAGTAACTGCTTGTTCTGCATTTAATTCCTCTGCTGCAAATGCAGTTATGTTCTCAATATTTAGTTGTTTTTTTGCTTCTTGGAAAATTATTCTATCGATTGTTCTTTCTTCAAGTGAAGGTGTTGTAAAAATAGGCTGTTGTATTTCTAATGGTAGGTGATCTTTAGGAGAACTAATTGCTATTTTCTCATCCCTATATTCAATACTACCAGTTATTCCAAAGTTTTCACTTACTGCTGTTGCGATAATTTTCATTTCTTTAGCACGTGCTTCAGCTAGTTTTTCTATTTCATATGCTTTA
>CANFFA010000116.1 GCA_947445425.1 Paludibacteraceae bacterium | reverse complement strand
TTTTCACTACTAAGTTCTTATTTACAACTACTTGCTATTTAAATCAATTTGCCTAATAATGGTTGCAGCCATAAATCCTGCACCAAAGCCATTGTCGATATTTACGACAGAAATTCCACTTGCACAACTATTTAGCATAGCAAGAAGTGCTGCCAATCCACCAAAATTGGCACCATAACCAATACTCGTAGGCACTGCAATTACAGGTTTATCCGTCAAGCCGCCCAATACACTGGGTAACGCACCTTCCATCCCTGCTACAGCAATAATAACTTGAACCGTATCCAATCGATGTAGATTAGCGAGTAAGCGATGAATTCCCGCCACTCCTACATCATACAGTTTTTCCACCGTACAACCAAGCTTTTCGGCAGTGACCACCGCCTCTTCCGCAACAGGAATATCAGAAGTTCCCCCACTTACCACTAACACACGAGATTTACTTTTTGTAATTTCATGTTGCTGTATAAAAATGGTGCGGGCCTCAGGGTAATACTCCATCTGCGGATGCAAATCCTTAATAGCATCAAAAACAAATGATTCTGCCCTACTGGCCATAATATTAGTCCCTTTGGTGAGAAGATGAGCAACAATACCTCGTATTTGGTCATTTGATTTCCCTGGGCAAAAAATAACTTCTGGATATCCTGTTCTGATTTCTCGGTGATGATCAATATTTGCATAACCTAAATCAGCAAAAGGCAGCTGCTTCAACTGTCCAACTGCTTGATCCAACTCAAGCTCCCCATCTTTTACCTGCTTTAAAAGGTTAAAAATTTGATTTTCGGTCATGGTCTATTTTGTTTCAAGTACACGATTCAAACTTCCAGTAAAATAACCCTCTAATTCAAGGCATACATATTGGTATCCATAAGACTTTAATTCCTTAGAGATTTGATCCATCAAATTTCCATCAAAAAGCTTAGGTCGCTCTTCTGGACTCACTTCCAATCTAGCCATTTTATCGTGATTTCTAACCCTAAACTGAATAAATCCCAATGAACGAAGGTAATCTTCTGACTTATCAATCTTGCTTAGTTTTTCAATCGTAATTCGCTCACCATAAGGAACACGAGATCCTAAACAAGCCAAAGCCGGTTTATTCCAAGTACGTAAACCCAGTTGGTGCGAAAGCTCACGGATATCATTCTTGGTTAAACCTGCCAAACGTAAAGGGCTGATTACCTTCAGCTCTCCCAAAGCCTGAAGCCCTGGTCGATAATCGGACATATCATCCATATTGGAGCCATCAAATACATATTGAATACCCTCAGCTTTTGCTTTTTCTATGATCTTGGTAAATTCAGTTTTTTTACAGAAATAACAACGGTTCACCGGATTGGCCAATACATCATCGGCAATATCATCCTCGAAAATTTTAAAATGAGTAATACCTATCTCCTTGGCCAAATCTTCCGCATCCTGCATTTCCGACTTGGCATTCATAGCCGATACCAAAGTAACGGCAATTGCATTTTCTTTGAGTACATCATAACCCACCTTAGACAATAAAGTACTATCAACACCTCCTGAAAAAGCAACTGCCGCTCTTCCGGTTTCTAAAATAACTGCTTTTAGTTTTTCGTATTTTTCTTGTAATTCCATTATAATGCTATTTTAAAATTATTCTTATTTTATAAATCAAAGACCCAAAAACTGAATGGCTACCCCACTTAAAAAAATAGTTGAACCCGCCAATGCATGGGTAAATTTTTCCAATTTATCTATCTTTACCAATTGCAAACCAGAACTTAACAACAATACAACCAACAACATGGTGAGTATGGTCACTACGCTAAACACCGTTGTTACTGACAATACTCCCATCAAATTGTGACGCATGGCAGGAAACATGACCAGAGGGATCAAAGGTTCGCAAGGTCCAAAAACAAAGATAACAAACAACACCCAAGGAGTCAGGGTTTTATACTCTATTTTATCTGAATTAACTCCCTCATCTTTTTCGTGAACATGGGTATGTTCAGATGAATGTGTATGTTCATGAACATGCTTCTTTCCCCTTAAATGATAGTGTGCATGGGTATGGGGTTTATTTTTGATTGCACGACGCAATCCCCAAAGGGCATAGAATAAACCAAAACCAATAAATAACCATCCTGCGATATTAGCACGAACCGATTCGAAATAATTTAATTTTGATAGGGCGATACCAGCAGTAATGCCAATAAAGCCGATCAATACAGAACTTCCAACATGACCTATTCCACATAATATTGTCATCCACACGGTTCTAGCTTTGCTCCACTTTCGTGCCCTAGCCAGCACCACGAATGGCAAGTAATGATCGGGTCCAAATAGCGTATGTACTAATGCAATGGACGCAGCAGTAAGCGATAAGATATACATTTCTGAATTCATGGAAGTTGTTTAGTGTTATTATAAAATAAAAACGTGTTACCATTGAAGCAAAAAAAATTATTCCACTTTACTCATCATCAATTTACCATGTTCTATCCCCTTTACACTAATCAATTTCTCAGAAAGTTCCGTTAATTTATTCGCAGTTCCCTTCACTGCAATGATTTCAAGCAACTTAGTGGGTGAAATATAATACTGTTGAACAGAAAGTATTACCTCAGTATAGTCTTTATGAATTTCAATTATTTTCGATTGAATGCCTTGTTTATCAAACTCATAAGTTAACACAATTCCACCTGCTACAATATGATTACATTTCCATTTGCTTTCCACTAAATTCTTCTCAATCAAATGGCGAATTCCTTGTGACCTATTGGGGAATTTATTGGATAATACATACTCATCCAAAGCGGTAAGTAAATCTGTTTCAAGCGAAACACCAAATCGAGATACGGCCATCGTGTTACTTATTTATAAATTTGTGCACAAATATAGGATTTTAAAATTAAAAACAATATGTTTTCTAGAATAATCAACTACTTTCTTTTGAAATAATTGTTGTGACTATTAGAATATCCACTTTAAAACAATTGTAAATGTACATGAAAAAAGAAAGGAGCTTGAAAATCACATTTGATTTTCAAGCTCCTTCTTTTAGCAATTCGATTCTAGGCATCTAGATCCTTATAAACAAACAACATTGTAAAAAAAATCTTCACATTATTAACCTATCGCCTCATAATCAAAGCCACATTCTTTCATCTCAGCTTTATCATAGATATTTCGACCATCAAGAATTAGCTTCCCTTTCATCGTTTTCTTAACGACACCCCAACTCGGCATGCGAAACTCTTTCCATTCAGTTACTAATAGAAGTGCATCACTATCCAACACGGCATCATAGATATCATTGGCATAATAAATAGCTGTTTTATTGTTTTCACTTAATTTAGAAGCAATCATCTTTTTTGCTTCAGGCATGGCCACAGGGTCAAAAACACGGATTTTACAGCCGGCTTCAAGTAATTTATCAATCAGTACTAAAGAAGGTGCATCACGCATATCATCCGTATTCGGCTTAAAAGAGAGTCCCCACAGGGTGATTATTTTTCCAGCCAATTCATTTTTCATATATCTATTTAATTTATGAAAAAGAACCTGTTTCTGGTACGCATTTACCTCTTCTACAGCCTTCAAAACGTGTAATTGATATCCATTTTGATCTGCAGTATGTATCAATGCTTTCACATCCTTTGGAAAACAAGAGCCACCATAACCACAACCAGGGTAAAGAAATTTACCACCAATGCGTTGATCTGAACCGATGCCCTTACGAACCATGTTAACATCTGCACCCACCAATTCGCAAAGATTTGCCATTTCGTTCATAAAGCTGATACGCGTAGCCAACATGGCATTGGCTGCATACTTCGTCATTTCTGCTGAAAGAATATCCATAAAGATAACCCGGAAGTTATTCAGCAAAAAAGGACGATAAAGCTTAGTGATTAATTCCTTTGCTTTTTCACTCTCCACACCTACTACCACGCGATCAGGACTCATGAAATCTTTAATGGCATCCCCTTCTTTTAAAAATTCAGGATTGGAAGCCACATCAAATTCAATACAAACACCACGTTTATCCAACTCAGTTTGAATAGTTTGACGTACCAATGCAGCAGTACCTACAGGAACTGTACTTTTAGTCACCAACAATACATATTGGTTTATCATTTGCCCAATGGTACGAGCCACTTCCAATACATATTTTAAATCAGCACTTCCATCAGCATCTGGCGGTGTACCCACAGCACTAAAAACTACTTGCACCTCATCCAACACATCTGTGAGTTGTGTAGTAAAATTCAAACGCTCGGCTTTGACATTGCGATGAACCATATCTTCAAGACCTGGTTCATAAATAGGGATAATTCCTTTGTGTAATTGTTCTATTTTACGTAAATCAGTGTCTACACAGGTAACAGTAACACCCATCTCGGCAAAGCAAGTCCCTGAAACTAAACCGACATAACCGGTTCCTACAATAGCTATTTTCATCTGAGAACGTTTAATGATTAATGTTTAGTGTTTAGTGTTTAGTGGGTTAACGATTGGCGACTCTATACTGATTTTTTAAATCATTTATCACTAAACGTTAATCACAAAACATTAAATATAGGCTGCTACAACCTGTTTAATTCCATCTTCCAATGTAATTTTTCTTTTCCACCCCAACTGATTCAATTTCGAAACATCCAAAAGTTTACGAGGTGCTCCATCAGGTTTTTCAACATCCCAAATAATTGTACCCTTATAATCAACAATTTCACGAACCAATTCGGCAAGATCTTTGATGGAAATATCTTCACCACAACCTGCATTTATCTGGGAAGGTATTGTTCCTGAGGCATCATAATTTAACAATAAATGAACACTGGCATCGGCCATATCATCCACATGTAAAAATTCACGTTTGGGTGTGCCAGTTCCCCATAAAGTGATAGACACTTCCCCTAGCTTGGAAGAAATTCCATATTTCAAAAGTAAATCTGTGATTTGTTCATCAGGACTTTCACCATTTACTCCCTCAATGGGTCTTTTATTCAAGTCGGAACGTATGCTTTTCCAATCATTATCCATTAAAAATTTCCCCAAATACATCTTACGGATTAGAGCGGGTAAAACATGAGATTTTTCAAGATCATAATTATCATTCAAGCCATATAAATTTGTGGGCATGATTGAAATGAAATTACAACCATATTGAGCATGATAGGCTTCGCACATTTTGATACCTGCTATTTTTGCGATGGCATAAGGTTCATTTGTTGCTTCCAGTAAACCTGTCAACAACTCCTCTTCCTGCATGGGTTGAGATGCCATGCGAGGATAAATACAAGATGAACCTAAAAATAGTAGTTTGCCAACTCCATTTAAATAACTTTGGTGTATCACATGATTTTGAATCATCAGGTTTTCATACAAAAACTCCGCCCTATAAGTATTATTGGCAATAATTCCACCTACTTTAGCAGCAGCCAAAACTACAAACTCTGGTTTTTCTTCGGCAAAAAACTTTGACACAGATGCTTCATTGAGCAAATTCAAGTCTTCCTTAGAACGTGTAATAATATTTGCAAACCCTCTAGATTCGAGATTTCGCTTGATAGCAGATCCAACCATTCCGTTGTGACCTGCAATGTATATTTTTAAATTCTTATTCATTCCAAAATAATTATTTTAATGCTCGCATGGAACTACCAGGCTAATTTTAATTGAGAGAATTATCTATTCAAAATAGTTTAATACCCTAAATCCACCCTCTTTGAGATAGATCTCTTTTTTCATAAGGTTCATATCCGATTGCATCATATCTTCAACCAATGCTTTCAGATCATACTCAGGATTCCAGTCGAGTTTAGTGCGAGATTTAGTGGCATCTCCAATCAACAATTCAACTTCTGTCGGACGGAAATAATTTGCATCCACCTCAACGATTGGTGTCTTGATGGCACGAACTGCTTCAAGGAACTCCTCTCCTACTCTTTCGATGAACAAACTTTCATCAACGGAAGTTATAAAACCCTTCTCTTCAAGATCTTCTCCTTTAAAGATAACCATTATACCAATCTCTGCAAATGCCATACGAACAAATTCTCTAACCTCAGTAGTAATACCAGTAGCAATCACATAATCATCTGGAGTCTCTTGTTGTAAAATCAGATACATGGCCCGCACATAGTCTTTTGCATGTCCCCAATCCCGACGGGAAGATAGATTTCCCAAGTATAATTGCTCTTGCATACCGGTTGCAATACGTACAGCTGCTCGCGTGATTTTACGGGTTACAAATGTTTCTCCACGTAAAGGTGATTCGTGATTAAACAAAATACCATTGCTTGAATGCATTTGATAGGCCTCACGATAATTCACAGTAATCCAATAGGCATACATTTTAGCAACTGCATAGGGCGAGCGTGGGTAGAATGGAGTAGTTTCCTTTTGAGGCACCTCTTGTACCAATCCGTAAAGCTCAGAAGTAGAGGCCTGATAAATACGGGTTTTCTTGGTTAATTTCAACAATCGAATTGCCTCCAATAATCGTAAAGTACCAATACCATCAGCATTAGCAGTATATTCTGGGGTATCAAAACTCACTTTAACATGACTCATTGCAGCCAAATTGTAAATCTCATCGGGTTGTGTTTCCTGAATAATGCGCGTAAGATTCATTGAATCTGTCATATCACCATAATGCAACACAAAATTACGATTATCAACATGTGGATCTTGATACAAATGATCTATCCTATCCGTATTGAAGGAGGAAGAACGACGTTTCAAGCCATGTACAATATATCCTTTTTTAAGTAATAATTCAGCTAAATAGGCACCATCTTGGCCTGTAATTCCAGTTATTAGAGCAACTTTATTCATCATATTTATTTTTGAATGTGCATTTTTACTTTGCACAATTAGTTATTGAATTTTTAAATTAAATAGATTGCGAAACTATAAAAAAATGTTTACATATGCAAACAAATAACAACAACGCCTATTACTTTAACATTAAAGTAATAGGTAACTACTCAGCACCTCGGAATGCAGTGCTTTAGTTATTAGCCACGGCAAGGAGTGCCAAGAAGGGATTTTGATCGTTCTTTTTGGCAGTTTGTGTGAGGGAATGAATTTGGCAGAAAGTATTTGCACCTTTCGCCTCTTTGTTTCTG
>CANFFA010000115.1 GCA_947445425.1 Paludibacteraceae bacterium | reverse complement strand
CGAAGGGCTTGAAAGTGAATAGCCATAAGTGAAACTTATGGTAGAATATGTCAAGTTTAGCCAACCCTGAAGGGTTGAATGTTCTAAGTTTCTGACATTCAACTCTTTCAGGGTTGTGGAATTATCCCTTTATCCACCACGAGTTTCACTCGTGGCTATTCAGGTTTAAGCCCTCCGGGCTTTTTATTCACTTAATTGAGTAATATAATGACATTGAAATGCAAACTTTATTTACTGATAAATCCTTAGTTCAGAATAAGTGCAGGTACTAAATCCAATTCTGTAGGAAAGGATGCAGAGCAAGCATTCTGTCCTTTTTTAACAAAAAAGGTGTTTTCTATTTTAATGACCTCAATCATTTCAGCTTCATTAGCTTCATTTTTTATGTTGGATTCTTTTTGATCTTTGTTTGAATGAATGGGCTCTTCTTGATTTGTTAGGGTAGGTTTTAAATTCTTGGGGGACAACCAAATGTTTGGAAATTGAATGCCTTTTTTCCATTTTTCTAATTTGTCAATAACAAAGTTTGCTAAGTTTTCAGGGGTGATGTGTGAACTGTCTATGACCAGATCGTAATTGTAAAAATTGTCTATCTCAACACCATATTGCTCTCTAAATCTTTTACATTCACTTGCTTTTCTGCTATTGATTTTATTGATGGTATCTTGCAAATCATTGTTTTGCTCATTTTTTCTGACTTTGTCGTTGAAAATTCGAGTTCCTGCCGTATTAATGTCTACAATGAGATGAATTTTAAAAGCATGGGGCACAAAATGCCAAGCCAAGCGAGAGTCTAAAATTAAGTTAGCGTCCATTAAGCCATATTCCACCACTTTCTTATCACAGTCAATATCAATTTCGGGATGCGTTTCCATATATTGATTGAATTCCAAAGTGGTCATTCCAAACTTCTCTGCCAATTCCCTTTGAATTCCCCCAACAGATATAATTTTAAAGTCCATTTTTTCACAAAGGAGCTTGCTTAACACAGTTTTCCCACTTCCTAATTCACCTGATATGGTTATTTTTATATTTTCCATGATTAAATATTGTACTTAATTATTAATCTGAGAGTGGGCCTATTATCGCCATTTAGTTTTGTCTCAAATGTTTTGCAAAGTTAAAAATAAATTCAGCTAATTACACCTTTTGCATTTACTTTATCCTGCCTGCCAAATTTCCTTTGCCTAGTATGTATATTTGCAGCTCAAAAATAGATTGCACAAGATTCTGTTTTTGAGTTAAATCTGAATAAACTTCGTCAGAAATAAGGATTCATTTATCCTGAATACAGATGGGTGCGATGAGGTATATCATGGGAATCAGAATGCATGTTATTTTTAAATCGAATTTTTGTTTGTTATTGAACTTATTGTTCTTCAAAAACATTGTAACATTATACTTTAATAAAAGTGCTCAGTAATCGGAAATGATTATTACTCTACAATTTTTAGTCATCAAAATATACAGTGTAGGACATTGTATTCATTCAGTCATTCTCTATTAATTATTTAAATAAAATGCAACATAAATTTTCATCATCCGTAAAAATGAGTGATTTGATTCAAGAAAATCATTCACTTTTACTTGTAATTAGTCGTTTTGGATTGCACCTTGGTTTTGGTAATCAAACTGTTGGTGAGGTTTGTCAAAACAATGGTATTCATTGCCCAACTTTTTTGGCGGTAGTCAATTTTTTATCGGAAGATAGCTTCGAGGTGGAGAGTGATTATGGGGATATTTCAATCGAAACACTAGTGGCCTATTTAAGTAATGCGCACAGCTACTTCATTGATTTTAAGCTCCCATCCCTTCGAAATAAATTGTTGGAAGCTGTTAATCAACCCGATCAAACTTTCCCTTATGGTTTGATATTCATGAAGTTTTTTGATGAGTATTTTTCTGAGGTAAAAAAGCACATGGAGTATGAAAATGAAGTTGTTTTTAAGTATGCTAACGAACTTGTAAAAGGTGAAAAATCACCAGATTATAGCATTGCTGTTTTTAGAGATCGGCACAATGAAATTGATTCTAAATTGGAAGAATTGAAAAATATTCTGATCAAATACTATCCAGATAAAGGTAGTAATCACCTGCTTACTGAAGTTTTGTTTGATATTTTATCATGCGAAATTGATGTGGTTTCTCATAATCGGGTAGAGGATTATCTTTTTATGCCGACCATTGAAGCATTTGAACGTAAATACATTGCTAAATGACGAATCCTGAAGTCCTTAAAGTAGCCATTGCTGAACCTTCCGTGATCATTCGAAGTGGAATTGCTGTGGCCTTAAAGCGGGTCCCTGGAATTAGGATTCAGCCTTTTGAAATTGTTTCTAAAGAATTACTGACCAATTATGTGCGTATTCACAAGCCAGATGTCTTAATCATTAATCCCTCTTTCTGGGGATATTATGATATTTCAAAATTAAAGGGGGAGACGCAACATCAAAATGTTCATTGTTTAGCTTTATTGTACTCGACAATGGATGAGAGTTTGCTCCGCAATTATGATGATACCATTAGTATTTATGATAGCGTGGATCAGTTGAAAAATAAGCTGGATAAGCTATTTGCTACTTCTGTTGATGAAAGTTTAGAAGAGACGAGTAATTTGAGTCAAAGGGAAAAGGAAATAGTAGTTTGCGTAGTAAAAGGTTTGACCAATAAGGAGATAGCGACTGATCTATTTCTTTCTGCCCATACTGTTATCTCCCACAGGCGGAATATTGCCAAGAAATTAGAAATTCACAGTACGGCAGGTTTAACCATTTATGCTATTGTAAATAAGTTAGTTGAGTTGGATGAGATTAAGAAAAATATGCAGCTCTAAGTGATGAGTGATTCAGCGCTAACTTCTAAACTCAATATTTACCAATGTTTAAACGCTAATTACCTATTATCGGGGATATATTGCTTTGCATTTAAAGCCTACCTTTGTGGTGCATATTAATATATAAACAATATTCTATGAAATCAATGTACTTGGTGTTGGTAATGTCTTTCATATTAGTGGGTTCAAGTGTTGCGCAGTCGTCTGTTGATAGTGTGAAATCTGGTCCAGCTTTTCACTTTGAAGGTTCCTATATTGGAGATGTAGTGAGTAATCTCAAGGGGGGGATAAAAAGAGGTACTACCTATCTTGGCTTGGCAAATATTAAAGGGATGTATGATACCGAAATTGCCAGGCAGTGGAAGGGTGGTAAATTTTTTGTAAATGTTGCTAATACGCATGGTGGACAGCCATCAGCGACCTTGGTTGGTGATTTTCAGGGTGTTTCGAATATCGAAGCTGGAGATCTTACTTTTATGTATGAACTTTGGTTTAAACAAAGTTTTGGGAAGCTGGAGTTGACTTTGGGTTTGCAGGATTTGAACGCTGACTTTGCGGTGAGTGATAATGGCGCTATTTTTACCAATGGTTCTTTTGGTATTCATTCTAGTATTTCGGATAATATTACTGCACCGATTTTTCCCTTAACTGCTTTAGGTTTTAATTTACAATGGCGAATTTCAGATGCTTATTTGTGGAAAAATGCAGTTTTTGATGGCACGCCTGATGATTATGATACAAATCCATACAATATTCATTGGAAAATGAGTGAAAATCAGGGTTTTTTGGCCGTTACGGAATTTCAGGTTAAAAAGACTTTATTGGCAGGAAAGCTAGGTACTTATAAGCTCGGTGCTTATTATCATCAACACAATGATAGTATTAATGTGGCGCAGAAAAATGGTGGTTTTTATTTTGTTGGGGATCAGCAAGTGAGTGATCGCTTGTCTTTATTTACGCAATTGGGCTTAAATCCAAAGCATTTAAATAAAAACAATCAATATTATAGTTTTGGTTTTAATTATACTGGTGCTTTTGAAAAGCGACCTAATGATCAATTGGGAATTGCTGTCGCAAACGCCCTAAATGATGCTAATACCGTGGGTAGTGAAACGACGATTGAACTAATTTATCATATGAAAATATGTGAAAATGTCTTTCTGAGGCCAGATATTCAGTATATCATCAATCCAGCAGGAGCAGGTGTTAAACTAAATAATGCTTTGGTTGGTTTTATTCGTTTTGGGCTTACATTCTAAGCTTAATTCAATTCTTTAAAAATAAAAATCTTTTTCAATTGAAATAATTCAAATATATAATGATATCAACGAATACAGTTCTTTCTAATCTCAAAACGGGTGATGAAGCCATTATTACGAAGGTGCTTGGTCATGGTGCTTTTCGCAAGCGCATTACCGAAATGGGTTTTGTAAAGGGCGAAAAGGTTTTGGTTATTAAAAATGCTCCGCTTCAAGATCCTGTGGAGTATAAAATCATGGGGTATAATGTTTCTTTGCGAAGAAGCGAGGCTGAATTGGTCGTTGTGGTTCCAATGGAAGATGCAGCGACTTTGGAAGGTGTTAAGTTTGAGGGTACCATTGATGAACATATACTAAAAGTATCTGCCTTAGAAAAAGGAAAAGTAATAAATGTAGCACTGGTTGGTAATCCGAATTGTGGAAAAACAACCCTCTTTAATTATGCCTCAGGTTCACACGAAAGGGTGGGAAATTATAGTGGAGTAACCGTAGATGCTAAGGAAGCAAGTCTTAAAAAGGAAGGCTATACTTTCAATATTGTTGACTTGCCGGGAACGTATTCAATTACTGAGTATTCGCCTGAGGAATTATATGTTCGTAAGCACATCACGCAAAAGATGCCGGACATTGTAATCAATGTTCTGGATGCTTCAAATCTCAAGCGAAATTTATTTCTCACCACCCAGTTGATTGATATGAATATTAAGGTGGTGATTGCCTTAAATATGTATGATGAGCTCGAAAAACGTAAGGTCTTGTTTGATTATGTGGCATTGGGTGAGATGTTGGGTATACCGATTGTTCCGACGGTTGCTTCTAAAGGAGTAGGTGTAGATGCATTGTTTGCAAAATTAATAGATGTATATGAAGATCGTGATCCTAGTGTTAGACACATCCATGTGAATTATGGCTCCTTGATTGAAGCCTCGATTAAAGAACTGCAGCACGAATTGCGTGAAAACAAGGAGATTATGGATAGACTCTCCTCGCGTTATATGGCGGTTAAATTGTTGGAAACTGATAAAATGACCTTGTCTCAGCTTGAGCAGTATCCTAATTATGAGCAAATTAAATCTTTGGCTGTTCGTTCTATTGCAGCACTTGAGTTAGAGTATGGCGAAAGTTCAGAAACGATCATCACTGATGCCAAATATGGTTTTATTGATGGTGCATTGAAAGATACCTATAGCGAACCCCAAGAGGATCGATACAAGGTTAAAAGAGAGTTTGACGACTTGCTTACCCACAGAATTTGGGGATTTCCTATTTTCTTATTTTTTATGTGGTTCATGTTTCAGGCCACTTTTACTTTGGGAAGTTATCCAATGAACTGGATAAATACTGGAGTAGGTCTGCTGAGTGAATACTTACAAAGGACCATGGAAGTCGGTGCTTTGCGTGATTTGGTGGTGGATGGTATCATTGGTGGAGTAGGAGGGGTTATTATTTTTCTTCCCAACATCATGATTCTGTTTTTCTTCATTTCATTAATGGAAGATACTGGTTATATGGCCAGGGCCTCTTTTATTATGGATAAGCTGATGCACAAGATTGGGCTGCATGGAAAGTCTTTTATCCCTTTGGTAATGGGTTTTGGTTGCAATGTGCCCGCAATTATGGCTACCCGTACTTTGGATAATAAAAAGGATAGGATACTGACCATGATCATTACCCCCTTTATGTCCTGTAGTGCACGGCTACCCGTATATGTTCTATTGATTTCAGCTATTTTTCCCGATAATCAAGGCTTGGTATTGTTTTCTATTTACCTCTTTGGAATTTTATTGGCGGTGTTTACTGCATTGATGATGAAGAAGTTGGTCTTTGCAAAAAAAGAAGTTCCTTTCGTGATGGAATTGCCTCCCTATCGTTTCCCAACGGTTAGAAATACGAGTATTCACATGTGGCACAAGGCGCAGCAATACTTAATGAAGATGGGAAATGTGATTTTAGTGGCCTCGGTATTGATCTGGGCATTGGGATATTTCCCAAGGAATGAAATCTCTGCGAATCAGTTTGATTTAAAGATTCAAGCAGTGCAAAGCAATCTTAGTTTATCACAAGATAAAAAAGATGAACTTGTTAAAAGCTTAGCGTTTAAAAAAGAATCAGAACGGCAAGAAAAGTCTTATATTGGTCAGTTGGGCCATGCCATTGAACCGATGATTAGTCCTTTGGGATTTGATTGGAAAATGGGGGTAAGTATCATCACTGGTCTTGCGGCCAAAGAGATTGTTGTTAGTACCATGGGTATTCTTTTTCAAGGAGATACAGATACGGATGGTGCTTCAGGATCTTTGAAAGCCAATTTGTTGGCCGAGAAACACCAATATGGAGCATTGAAAGGGCAGCAAGTGTTTACCCCTTTGGCTAGTTTTTGTTTTATGTTGTTCATTCTCATTTACTTCCCCTGCGTTGCGGTGATTGCCGCCATTAAAAAGGAGTCTAGTTGGGGATGGGCGATTTTTACCATGGTGTACACCACTGGAATTGCTTGGTTGGTTGCTTTTGTGACCTTTCAGGTGGGTAGTTATTTTTTTTAATTAGATATTCGATGACACAAATAATCATAGTTTTAGTAATAATCGTTTTGGCAATCGTTTACACCATTTATGCAGTGGTGAAGAGTATTCGTAAGAAAAATACCTCCGCTTGCGGGGATTGTAATGGTTGCGGTGTAAAGGATCAAATCAATAGAAACATGTCGGCAAAGCCCGATAAAGATCCGGGAAGTTGTGGTTGTGCTCCGCAATAATGTAATTTAGTTAGTGAAGCGACACTTTATCGTTTCGATTTTTGTTATTGCCCATGAAATAGTATTTCTATTTTATGGGCAATTTTGTTTTTATCTCAATACTAAGCTTGTTTTATCGTTAACCCAACTTGCAGCTAATCGGACCAAAAATGTTGCTGTTCAATAATTTGACACTCCTCGAGTTCAGATTTGTGTACTACGGATTTTTTCTTTTTGTAGGGTGCATATTTGTATTTTAGTGCGTCGTATATTTTTTGAACATTTTGG
>CANFFA010000114.1 GCA_947445425.1 Paludibacteraceae bacterium | reverse complement strand
TAACAGGACTAAATAAAATAGATGGAAAAAGATATCCAACCCAAGCTGAGACAATATCTTGATCAAAGCCATTTTTTACTATTTTACCATCACTAGCAAAATATAAAAATACTCTGGAATAAGTCATACCGCTAATCAATCCAGCGCACTTTGGTACATGATAATTCAGACTCCAATTACACAAAACACCTCCACCATCAGCAGGAATTATACCCAATTCCAAATCTGTAGAAAACTGTTGATTGGCTCTATATCTAAATCCACTACCAGGAAAACCAGCAACAGATATACTACCTAAAACATGAAATTTTGCATTTACATTCCTCAAAGAATCAAAATGATAAGCTGCTAACTTATCTTTACCAAAAAGTGATGAATAAACTGAACGAAATGATAAGGAAGAATAAGAAATAGTATCACGAATAGCCCGCATTTTTCCACCACCAAAATAAAAACCTAGGGATAAATTGGAAAAACTATTAGAATAACTACCAATATTTTGATGATTTGTGTTGATCAAAACTGAATTTGGAATCTGATTACGCTCGAAAGTTAACCTTAATCTTCTGTACTCAACCCCCCCACGAATCATTGCACCAATTTTATAAGTACTTGGATAATTTTGTAAACTTGGAGCTAAATCAGTAGTATAAGCAACTGTCGACAATGCATATCCTCCTATACCAGCACCTACAAAAGGAGTAAACCTACTATAATTATGAAAAAAATAATAATCAGAATGAACTAAGAATGAAGCTGCATCAGAAACAACATTCACATAATTATAATTTTCAAGTTGGTATGATAATTTTGTATTAGCTTGTATACCCAGTTTCAATCCATAATTGATATGATCATTGAAATTATAACGCAAATCTATATCTGCACCCTGCATTCCTATACCAGTACTCAAAGAACCTGTAGCAATATTAAAACCAACTCTATATTTACCTGCTTCTTGAGCAGATAAATTTGAAATTAAACCTAAAATAATTACACAAATGAATATATTTCTCATTGATAAAATTTAATAAATAATTAATAATAAGGTATATAAGTAATTAAGAAGTGACTTCAATTTTAAAAGTATATATTAAAATTCGAACTTAGTATTTGGTTGTAATTTGTAATACACAGGAACTTTTAAAATACCACCTGGTGAAAACGATTTAATATCATCCAATATTCTAAACCTTAATTCCATCCCACCAAAAGCAGCTCCCCAGATGGACCATTGAAAACCTGCTGTTTCATATTTGAATTTTTTATCAAATTGACAAACCAATCCGGTAGAAGCACCTAATAATAAACCAGATTGAAATTCAGAATAGATAATTTTCTTTGATTCATCAAACTCAATTCCAAGCGCTCCACCAATGGCAGGAAAATTAGGATATAATCCCGTATAATGATCTAAATTCCAATAGGAAACTTCTATACCCCATACAAATTTATTGGCACTACCACTAATATTATAACGCGTATTACCAATATAATAATGTAAGGTCGGTCCTATCAACAAAACATTTGATTGTGATTTTATAATTGAACCATTGATAGTTAACAAAAAAAATAAAGCTATAAGTTTTAAAAATTTCATATCAAATTGAGAAGCTTTCTATTGATTTATAAATAAATTATTGAATACCATTTACATAAAGTTTATATCACCAAATAAACTATAATGCTGCTCATTTTTAAATAATGGAAATTTTAATATCCCTCCAGGTGCAAAATAGCTAGTATTATTCAATCGTCTTAGTCTTAATTCCAATCCTCCATAAAATGCTCCCCATATTGAACCTTGAAAACCACTACATTCATACTGTTCACCAAACTGACATACATAACCAACTGAAGCTCCAAAAAATACTCCAGATTGAAATTCAGTATATAACCTTGTTTTTGAGCCTTCAAATTCAATTCCACAATCTAAACCGATTGCAGGATTCCTCGAATAAAAATCCATAGTCCAATACGAAACTTCGAGTCCATAAACTATATTTTTCACCCCACCTCCAATATTATAATGCAAAGTAGGTCCTATTAATAACATATTAGACTGTGCATAAATAGTATAACAAGTGATATTTAAAAAAAATACAATAGCAAATATTTTTTTCATTTTATAATTTATAAAATTTAACTCAACTCCAACATCCTCAAGATTGGTTTCACTGCTTTTTCTCTTAATTCTGCATCAATTAAAATTTCGGGTGTTTCATTCTTTAAACAATCATATAACTTTTGTAAAGTATTCAAACGCATAAAATTACACTCATTACAAGCACAAGTACTATCATTGGGTGGTACAGGAATAAACGCCTTATTAGGGTTTTGTTTTTGCATTTCGTGCAAAATACCGCTTTCTGTAGCTACTATAAAGGATTGTTTATCAGAGGCGGTTGCATAATTCAACAAAGCTTGTGTACTACCAATAAAATCGGCCATGATCAATACAGTTTGTTTACATTCTGGATGTGCCAAAATAAAAGCATCTGGATTTTCAGATTTAAGTTTCACCAACTTTTCAACAGAGAATTGCTCGTGTACATGGCAGGCTCCGTCCCATAATAACATGGTACGACCGGTTACACTGTTGATATAATTTCCAAGATTTCGGTCAGGACCAAAAATAAGTTTCGCATCTTTGGGGAATGAATCCACTATCTTTTTAGCATTGGTGGAAGTCACAACTACATCCGTTAGCGCTTTAACGGCCGCTGTGGTATTAACATAAGAAATAACCGTATGGTCGGGGTGTGCCTTGGTAAATGCCTCAAACGCATCCGCAGGACAACTATCGGCCAAAGAACAACCAGCATTCAAATCAGGAATCAATACTTTTTTGCTTGGAGAAAGGATTTTGGCTGTTTCTCCCATAAAATGTACGCCACAAAGCACAATGATGTCCGCTTCTGTTTTCGCTGCCCATTGTGCCAATGCCAAACTGTCGCCTACATTATCGGCTATATCCTGTATATCACCCATTTGATAATAATGCGCCATGATTACAGCATTCTTTTCTTTTTTGAGTTGATTGATGGCTTCAATCAATTGCGTTTTATTCAAAGGTTTTTCAAAACGATTATAAACGATTTTATCCATTTTTTGATTTTTCAAAACTATATTAATATTATTCTTTTAATTTTATAAAAAACTTTATAAAGAGTATAATAGGGTGTTGATAAGCCTGAAAACTTTTTAGTTAAAAGCTTGTGAAAAACTTTATTCAGTTTAAATAGATTGATATCAACAAAATAATTTTATATATTCTATTGATTAATAGCATATTTATAAACTTTATCAACATCTTGTTTATAACTGCAAAGTTAGAAAGTTTTTATGAATGCTTGTGCTGATAACTCTCAATATGCGGTTAAAAACTAATTGTAAGAAAATTGTTAACTAATTTGCTTATGTAAATAAGCTGCTCGTATGGTTTAAGTTTTGAATTATGCAAATTAAGTTTTAATATTTCTTTCCAATCTTTTCAAATAGTTTTCAACAAGATGTTGAGAACTTATGAAGAGATGAATAATATGCTAATTAAATAATATGCCAATGTGCCAATGATTGATTTTAAAATATAGGCACATTATTTTTTAGTCAAATAAACTCTGCAAAACCGCTAGTGAATGTAGCCCATGAAACTCTGGTACATGAAGTCGATAATATTCCACTAAACTCTCTAGTAATTTTACTCTTTTTTGACGACCCATTTGTAATTCATCCATTGTACTAAAGTCTACACGCAGCAAAGAGGCTAAGTCAGCTGTCACTTCTTGTATTAAATAATGTGAGTGTAATGGTTTTTGGGCTAGAAAAACCCCATTCATTAAATCAAAATAGTGATTTTCAGTTTTTTCTACATTGGGAGCAAAACCTAAAAAACGGGAAAGTTTAACCATAAATACCAAATGAAAATTGGAAATACCAATTTCGCAATGATCCAATTGTTGAATGGCGTTTTCGAGAAATAAAAATAAATTTTTATCAGGTTCTGTCTGTTTAAGACTTCTATAGAGGATTTCGGCAATAAATAGTGCCAATGCATTTTTGATGGGATCATAAGGAATACCTATAAAGCTATAGGCAGTATGGAGGTCCTTTATTTGTTGAATGCTTTTTTTAGTGTTGTGAAAGACATCAATTTCTATAATGGACAATGCTTGCAAATAGGCGGACCGTACAACTGCCTTTTTTTTATTCACACCATGTACTAAGTAGGATACCCTTCCAAATTGATGCGTATAAACGGTAACTATTGTTGCCGAATCTTTGTGTTTTATAGTATGAAGTACAATCCCAGTGGTTTTTTGGTGCATAATATAGGTATTAAAGCTACAAAAGTAACACTATTTACCAGCTTAAGGTTTAAAAATAGTGTATCTGCATTATTTTAAATTAATTTTATTGGCTAATAATTAAGGCTTTATAAAATATTTACAAAATATTCTTCAAAAGTATTTGCTAGTATAAAAATAAGCAGTACATTTGCACTCGCAATTGAAACGAACAAACGTTCATTGCAGCCACGAAGTATTTAAACACTTCATGGCCCATTCGTCTATCGGTTAGGACATCAGGTTTTCATCCTGGAAAGAGGGGTTCGACTCCCCTATGGGCTACAGAAAAAAAGAAATTCATTTAGCATTAAAAATAAGGTTGCAATGGCAAATCATAAATCATCTATCAAAAGAATTCGTCAAGCTGACAAGAAAAAATTACACAACCGTTATTATGCTAAAACAGCTCGTAACGCGGTTCGTAAATTTCGTGCTACAGTTGATAAAGTTGTTGCAATTGAAATGTTGCCTAAAATTAGTGCAATGTTAGATAAATTAGCTAAAAAGAATATCATTCACAAAAATAAAGCAAGCAACTTAAAATCGAAGTTAGCTATTTATGTGAACAAATTGGCATAATTGCTCTTGTTAATATATTATATGAAATGCCCCTTTCCTTCTGGAGAGGGGTATTTTTTTGCGTCTAATATTTTGTCTTTTTTAGAACGCAAATTCCGCAAATTTTCGCAAATCAAAAACAAATAAATCGCAGGATTGTACAATCAAAAATTTATTAACAGTCAAAAACACTATTATTTATCTCCAGTAAAAAAGCAATTATCTTTATTTGCGTTAATTTTCGGAATTTGCGTTCCACAAATTGTCGATTATTTATGTCCAACTATTTAAAATTACTTTATTGCCACCATTTTCAAAGCATTTATTTTACAATGGATATCGAATTGGATGTCTATCCATTCGCTCACTTTAAGTAAACCCAGCATTTCTACAGGCGGTATAAGGCTAAAATCACGTATGCTGATGTGTTTGGAACCTTTTAATATAAGCTGATCACCAATCTGTTTGGTATCAATGGGGATAAGGTATTGTTTGCTAATACCCGTAATGTTTAAATTCACGGTTGCAATTGTTTTACCAGATAGCTCTTTTTCTTTTTGTGCTCCTGTTTCAAAGGATATAATGTGTATTAGGATAATAGGATACTCTTTGGCTTTTATAAGCTTTAAAAAGTCCCTTATAGCCATGATATTATCGGATGTAAAACCTTTTACGGCCAAGGGAATTGTATGTTCACCCAGCATGAATTTGTTTTGTACTTGATTTCCACTAATGCTAAAGTTCCGGTTGGGTAGATTTTCGCTCGATTGTACGAGTTGAAAGTTAATCAGATTGGTACTTCCTTTTATGCTAATGGTGCTATTTTTTTGTATTTCAACACTTACCAAGGTTTCTGCCTTAATATTTTGAAGTGCTAAACAAATGACCACAAGTACTACCAATCTTTTCATATACTTAATATATCGTTTTATTTTGTACAAAAAAACCGGCAAGTCTTTCGATCTTGCCGGTTTTTTTATTTTTTTACAAGATGCAATTTTTTAGAAACCAATTACTGCTTGAGCAGTTAGGCCGCTGAATTGTGCTCCATTGTTCATGTTTCCTACTGGGAAGCCAGTATAATTTTGTTTAACATACTAAACTTTTGCCATTACATTTTTAGTCAAGAACCAACCTGCACTGACTGCTATACGGTCAATGCCGATGGCAGTTGCTGGTGTTGCGGCAACAGCCGTTTTACCTGTAATTTGACCATTAGCAGCATTTAATGTATAAGGTACTGCAGTTACTGCTGTTACTGCTGCTACATCTGCATCCACTTTGTTATAACGTGCACCTACAAAGAAGTTTTCTTCTTTACCAAAACGGATTACTAAGTCAGATGCAATTTGGGTTGCAGCTCTTTCTACTAATTCTTTTGAATCACGACCTTTTGCCATTTCGTAAGTACTGAAAGATTCAACTGCCAACCACTCCATTGGTTTGTATTTCACAAATAAATTTACCATACTAGTTGTCAATTTATCCGTTAATCCTGGATTGTAGCGTCCGTTTGTAAAGGTTGTATGACCAGAAGTGTTAGACATAACACCAGAATAGTTAGAACCTGTGCGGTCACCAGCAAATAAAGTAGTTCTAACTGCACCAGCAGTGTAATACACAGAACCAGTTAAACGAACACGCAATTGTTCTGTCAATTGTTTGTCATAACCTAATTTTGCAATATATGCTGGATTATTTAATCCATTTGAGCTTGGGTTGGCTACTTTATCAATTGCTACTTGGTTAGGATTCAATTGTCCGTTTGTAACCGATAAAACTCCAAGTATACCTTTGTAATAGAAATCTGCTTCACCACCAACTTCAGTAGCAAAGTCATCCATAATGTAGTTTTCCATGAATGGATTGTAAAGGGTATGTCCACCATCTGAACGACGGAAGTGCGCATCACCATAATTTACATCCATTTGACCTACTTTCAAAGAGGTAAATGACATAATTTTATCAGTCAAATCACATTTTAAAAATGGTAATTTATCAAATTGGATAAAACCACCCTTTACCTATGTTTCATTGTGGTGTCTTGAGGCCAAATATAGAGCCATGTTTAAGGTTACACCATCTGCTAAAACTGTATTTAAGAATAAATTAGCCTGTGGCAAAGAGAAATTAGACATAATTTATGATTTTAAATTTAATGGTTTTTACCTTTATTTAAAGATAAAGTTTTAAATAATTTATATACTATAGAATTAGTAGG
>CANFFA010000113.1 GCA_947445425.1 Paludibacteraceae bacterium | reverse complement strand
TTGCAAATATTGCGGCCACTTTCCGTAAAATTGCTGCGGTTGAGGCGCAACACGAAAAACGTTACCGTAAACTTTTGGCTAGAGTTGAAGCTGGTAAGGTTTTTGCCCGTGAAGAAGAAACTTCTTGGCAATGTAGGGAGTGTGGTCATGTTCATGTAGGTACAGAGGCGCCAAAAGCTTGTCCGACTTGTGCGCATCCGCAGGCGTATTTTGAGGAGGAGAAGACGAATTATTAATTAGTGATAAACGTTTAGTGATTAGTGTTTAGTGATGGCATTCACTAATCACTAGATAGTTAATAATTAATAAAACAACCGCTGTTCCAGTAGAATAGCGGTTGTTTTGTTTTCTTCCTTCTTGTTACGAAATTTGTTTAATTACACTTATTCATGTAATTTTGTTTCAAATCAATGAATGATACGAAAATGTTTAATAAATACTGTTTGCTAATTTCTTTCTACCTACTCGTAATTTTACCTTTAGACGTATTTGGAAGTGTCGATGATTCAATACATAAAAAATCAGATAAATTCTTTAATATCTCTCCGAATTTGATTGTTGGTGATGAAGTTGGTTTCCAAACAAGAGTAGAATATGAAGTTCAAAATATTGGAAAATTCATGTTTAATGGATCATTAGGAGGTTTATCTATCCGAGAAAGTGGGTATCTTTTTTTAGATGCAGGATTTGGTTATGGTTATCCTGTAATGAGTTCTGTAAATAAAACCTTGTTTTTTAATGGTTTTTTATCCTATTTTACATGTAGTGACTTGAAGGATGATCTGATGGGCCCATCAATTATGTGTGAAATGGAGTATCGGAAATCTTATAAAAATTATTCATTTTGTATATCACCTTACTATCGTCGGATGTTACTATTTCCTCTATATCATTCAGGAATAGAAAATATTAACTCATTGGGACTAAGAGTCGGGCTTGTTTATTGTTTTCCATTGTCAAAATGAGGTTTCTACTAAGACTTGATATTTTTTAGCGGTTGTTTTTAAGGTTTTCAGTACTTTTGCAATAGAGTTTATATTGATTAATAAGTTATTGTGCAAAAATACAGAGATTTAAGATTAACCACAAAGGGCACAAAAACAAGGTGCACAAAGTTTCACAAAGAATATCCTTACTTTGAAGAGCACAAAGTAAAAAACATAAATGTTTTTTTAAGAGAGGTCGATTTATGTGTGAAATATTGTGATAAATATATCATATTAAAATACATAGCATAACATCAAATAGTCAAATAAAAGCTCACAAATGATAAATGCTGATTTGGTATTAACTTCCGACGGTTCCCATACCCTTTTTTCGTCTGCGATTGAGGAGTGTTACCACTCGACGCATGGCGCCATTCAAGAGTCGCGTCATATCTTTATTGAGGCAGGATTTAAGCAGTCTGAGAAATTAGATTTGAATGTTCTTGAGATTGGTTTTGGGACTGGGTTGAATGCTTTTCTGACTTTGTTGGAAGTTGATTTGAGTTCCAAAAATGTTCGTTATACTTCCTTGGAACTGTATCCGGTAAAAGTAGGGACAGCTTTGCAATTGAATTATCCAGAGGAGTTGGCTGTAGATAAAAGAGTGCTTTTTGAGTTGATGCATGAATGCCCTTGGAATTTACGAACAATGATTAGTCCTAATTTTTCATTGTTGAAAGTGAAAGCGGATTATACCAATTATACATTTTCTGAAAAATATGACCTGGTTTATTTCGATGCTTTTTCTCCCGATAAGCAGCCGGAGATGTGGACGGAAGAACGTTTCAAAATTCTGTATGATCATTGTCATCCGGGTGCAATTTTAACGACTTACTGTTCCAAAGGAGTCGTTCGAAGAGCAATGCAGGCTGCCGGTTTTACAGTGGAAAGGCTAGAAGGACCTCCTGGGAAAAGGCAGATACTTAGAGCAATGAAGCAGTGATTAATGTTTAATGATTAGTGTTTAGTGATTAATGTTTACTGCTTTTCACTCAGCTCTTGTTTTTTGTCTACTCGATTACTTTTTAACTTGTTTCCTAAATATTATGCACCATTTCAAAACATATTCAGCCTTTTATATTCCTTACGTATTATTTGTACTCACTTTTGGGATGCTTATTTTGACGCATGAAAAGGCAGATCTCCATTTATTGCTCAGCTCTTTTCATACGCCGACTAGGGATTTATTTTTTAAAAACTTTACCGAAGTAGGAGGTTCCTTTCCTTATTTTGTGATTGTAGGGCTAATGTTTTATCGCTATCGTATTGCTCTCTTTTTATTGATTACCCAATTTGCCTCCGGGCTTGTGTCCCAGATGATTAAGCAGACTTGGGATGCACCCCGTCCTTTTAAGTATTTTACGATAAATTACCCAGATCTTAAGTTACATGCGGTATCGGGAGTGGAATTACATAGCTCACATAGCTTTCCTTCTGGTCATACCATTACGGCCTTTGCATTTTTCCTTTCTTTGGCCCTTTTCAGCAAGCGTCCATTGGTTCATTTCTTTTGTTTTGTTGCGGCTTTATTGGTGGGCTATTCTCGCATTTATCTCTCCCAGCATTTTGCTTGGGACGTATTGGTCGGTTCTATTGTTGCATTGGCAGTAACTATTTCTTGGAAGTTCTATTATGATGAATTGTCGCTTCCATGGGCAAATGGTTCATTACGAACTCTTTTTTCGAGAAAAAAGCAGATTTGACTTTGTCGTTCAAAATAAAAAGTCTATCTTTGCACCTCAAAATTTAAACATACAAATATGTATTTAACAGCTGAAATTAAGCAAGAAATCTTTGGTAAACACGGAAAGTCTAACACTGATACTGGTTCCTCAGAGGGTCAGATAGCATTGTTTTCATACCGTATCAACCATTTAACTGGTCACTTAAAGTTAAACAAAAAAGATTATAGTACAGAACGTGCTCTAGTAATTTTGGTAGGAAAACGTCGTCGTCTTCTCAATTATTTGAAAGATACCGAAATTTCTCGCTACCGTGCAATTATCAAAGAGTTGGGTATCAGAAAGTAATTCTTGCTTTCAAAGATTTAGAGGCGTTTCAAATTTAGTTTTGAGATGCCTCTTCTTTTTTTAGATACAAGTATGAGTCCACTCCGAAAAGTAATTTTTGAACGCAAAGATGCAAAGGTGCTAAGTCGCAAAGAAATTTACGTACTGTATATCTGACCTTTGCGTCTTTAAAACTTAGCGTTCTTGGCGTTCAGAAATATTAAAAAGACTTATCGGAGTAGATTCAAGTATTAAGTTCTGTAGTTGAACACAAATATTCCACGCTTTTCGAACGCAAATTTCGCAAATTTTCGCAAATGAAAAGTCTGAAACGATTTCGTAAAAATAACACGTATAAATTATGAGCTACATCTATTCTATTTGTATTCACGTATACGGAATCCTTATTGTATTGGTTTCGCTTTTCAATGATAAGGCGAGTTTGATGTACAAGGGGCAGTGTAGAACTTTTGCCCTGTTGAGGGATAAGCTGGATCCAACGGCACGCTATGTCTGGTTTCATGCTGCCTCTTTGGGGGAGTTTGAACAGGGGCGTCCTGTGATTGAGCAACTTAAGATAGAACAACCCGATACGAAGATCGTACTTACTTTTTTTTCTCCTTCAGGTTATGAGGTGCGTAAAAACTATGCAGGGGCCGATATTGTTTGCTATTTGCCATTGGATACCCCTCGTTCCGCGCGACGTTTCGTTAAAATGGTAAACCCTGCACAAGCCATCTTTATAAAATACGAGTTCTGGCCCAATTATCTGTTGGCGCTACAGGCAGAACAAGTTCCAACCTACAGTATCTCGGCTATTTTTCGTCCCAATCAACTCTTTTTTCAGTGGTATGGGACTTGGTATAAAAAGCTTTTGAAGACTTTCAAGCATATTTTTGTTCAGGATGAGGTTTCTTTGAAATTATTGGCTGAAAATGGAATCAGCAATGCTACTGTTGCTGGTGATTCTCGTTTTGATCGGGTGGTGGATTTAGTAGGTCAATCAAAGTCAATTCCTTTGGTGGAAGCTTTTGTAAAAGATGCCGAGAAAGTAATCGTAGCCGGTAGTACTTGGCCCAAGGACGAGGAGTTATTGGTAGGTTATTTAAAGGAACATAAAGATGTGAAATTGATTCTAGTACCCCATGAAATCCATGAAGCCCATTTGTCTGGAATTTTTAAATTGTTAGGGACTGATTTTATAAGGTATACGCAAGCCAATGAGCAGAATATTTTGTCAACAAATTGTTTGGTGGTGGATACAATCGGCTTACTCTCTTCTATTTATCGGTATACGAATATAGCCTATATTGGTGGCGGTTTTGGTGTAGGGATACACAATACTTTGGAAGCTGCGGTATACGGTGTACCCGTTGTATTTGGACCTACTTATCAAAAATTCCGTGAGGCGCGTGAGTTGATTGCTGTGGGTGGTGCCTTTTCTATTGATGGGTATGATTCGTTGCAATTGCAATTGGATCAGTTGTTTGTGGACCAAAAGGTTGGTCAGGCTGCCGGTGAATATGTTCAAAAGAATATTGGGGCGACAGAAAAAATATTGAAGTATTTAATTGTGAATAAATAATCGAGCTATTTAGTGAAGATTAGTCATTTGTTTTAATTGATGTACATTATGGATAATCAGGTATTTGAATCAATATTCCCCTTTAAAGTTGAAGACTTGGTCTCTTTGATTATTGAAAAGAAACAATTCAGCTTTGATGAAGCACTCGACTATCTATATAGATCTAAATTGTATGATGCTTTACAATTTGAAGAGACGAAATTATGGCATTTGAGTACGGAAAAGCTTTTTGATATGCTAGTTAACGAGGATTTTACGGACACATTAGATTATCCTGATTTTATTTGACATTATGATTAAAATAAATAAAATAGAGCAATTTCAGTTGTTTTGCCTCGAAAACTATAAATTCTCAAAAGGTATTTCTGGTGAAATCGCACTCGGATATTTTAAACAGTATCAGGTATTTGAATACATATCAGAAAGTTATGATGTTTTGCATACGCAGAGTAAAATATTTATCGTTTCTGATATAAATGATTTTATAGAACGTCGCTTATGAACTTATTTCATGGAGGAGTAGAGAAAATAGATAAGCCTTTGATTCTTGAGAATCAAAGGCTACTCGATTTTGGAAAGGGCTTTTATACCACTACCAATCGGCAACAGGCCGAGAAATGGGCTGTAATGAAACAAAAAAGAATTGGTGAAGGAGCAAAAGCGATTATTTCAGTTTATGAAATAGTAGATCAACTTTTTGAATCTACCAGTTATTCTGTAAAATGTTTTAATCAAGCCAATGAGGCGTGGTTGGATTTTATAGTTTCAAACCGTAGGAGTAATCAAAGTCATCCTTTTCAAATTGTAAAAGGGGCTGTCGCAAATGATACTTTGTATGCTACTTTGGTATTGTTTGAAGCAGGTGTTTTGACAAAAGCAGAGACTATCTTGAGACTAAAAACACACAAGCTTTTTGATCAAATTTCGTTTCATGATCTTGAAGTGCTGACAGAACTAAAATTTATTGAATTCTACGAATTGTAGCGAAAAAACTAATCCACTCCTTTCCCCCTTCAAGGGTTAGGGGTCAATCCCTCTATTATGCAAAAACCTTCCATTCCAAAAGGAACCCGTGATTTTACGCCACGTGAGATGGCTAATCGTAACTATATTTTTAATACCATCAAAGAGGTGTTTTGTCTCTATGGTTTTCAGCAGATTGAAACCCCAGCGATGGAAAACCTGTCCACTTTGATGGGGAAGTATGGGGAAGAGGGAGATAAGCTCCTTTTTAAAATCCTCAATTCTGGTGATTATTTGTCCGGTTTAAGCGATGAGGAATTGCAGGGACGCAACTCCGCCAAGTTGACGAGCAAGTTCTCCGAAAAAGGCTTACGTTATGATTTAACCGTTCCTTTTGCCCGTTTTGTGGTGCAACACCAGAATGAAATCACTTTTCCTTTCAAACGTTATCAGATTCAACCCGTTTGGCGGGCAGATAGACCTCAGAAAGGACGTTATCGTGAGTTCTACCAATGCGATGTGGATGTAGTGGGAAGTGATTCTTTGCTCAATGAGTTGGAATTGATACAGATAGTAGATGAGGTCTATCGCCGATTGAAAATCAATGTTTGCCTGAAAATAAACAACCGTAAAATTCTTTCTGGAATTGCCGAAATCATAGGAGAGTCGGAAAAAATTACCGACATTACTGTGGCCATTGACAAGATGGACAAAATTGGTCTGGAAAAAGTCAACGAAGAGATTGCTTCTAAAGGTATTTCTGCTGATGCTATTGCCAAATTACAACCTATTTTGCTCCTCAGCGGAACGAATCTTGAGAAATTACAGCAGTTGAAAGTTGTATTGGCAGCATCAGAAGTGGGAATGAAGGGAATAGCTGAGATGGAGACCATTTTCGGACTTTGTGATGCCATGAAAGTGAAGACCCAGATTGAATTAGATCTTACCCTTGCACGTGGACTGAATTATTATACCGGTGCCATTTTCGAAGTGAAAGCACTGGATGTGGAGATTGGAAGTATTACTGGTGGTGGTCGCTATGATAACCTTACAGGGGTGTTTGGATTGCAAGGCGTATCGGGTGTGGGAATCTCTTTTGGTGCCGACCGTATTTATGATGTGTTGAATCAGTTGAACTTGTATCCTGAAACTTCGGTGGAACAAACCAAGATACTATTTGTTAGTTTTGGTGAGCAAGAGTTGCTATATTGCCTTCCTTGGTTGACGGCCTTGCGTGCCAAAGGAATCAATGCGGAGATTTATCCTGAGCCTACCAAGATGAAAAAGCAGATGGGGTATGCCGATAACAAACGGATTCCTTTTGTGGCCATTGTGGGTGAAACAGAGATGAATGAAGGAAAGGTGATGTTGAAGAATATGGTCAGCGGGGAACAAGTATTATCAACATTGGAAGATCTCATAGAACAGCTGGGATAGTATTACAAGGATTCATTTTAAAATAAAAAAGACAAAGAAAAGAACGGTTTTGAAAGCAGTTCAATTCTTTGTCTTTTTTCGTTTTATACCTGTTTTCTTGATTTGAAATCGATTGGAGTAAGAATTAATTTATAGATTTTTGCTTCGTTACTCGA
>CANFFA010000112.1 GCA_947445425.1 Paludibacteraceae bacterium | reverse complement strand
TTTTGTAGCTGCTTTGATAACTGCGGCACAAGCATTCTCTGCTACCATCACCGTACCAGGCGATTACGCAACCATCAAAGCAGCCATTACTGCAGCTGCGTCGGGAGATATTATTGAAGTGGGTGTGGGTACTTTAATTGAAAAGAACATTACTTTTCCTACAATTAGTACTGTTATTACCCCAAAATCAATTACCATTAAAGGGGCAGGGATGAATCTTACTACTGTGCAGGCCTATGCAACCCCAAACAATACCCCTACTGCAAGTTCGGCAGTTTTTAATTTAGATGGGGCCTATTCTGCTCCCATTACAGTTACCGTACAGGATATGACAATAGAAAATGGCTTTAATACCAGTAATGGCGGTGGTATAAGGGTAACCAATACTGGTACAGTGGCCCCTACTTTAAATTTTACTAATTTGAAAATTGCCAACAATGTTGGATTATCTGGAGGTGGAATTTATATTAATGGATATGCAACAACTATTATTACAGGCTGTAACATAACAGGTAATACAGCCTCTGATACCGGTGCAGGAAATGGAGGGGGTATTTATATTTCTCCAGGTACTAATAAGCTCTTAAGTGCAACGATCAAAAATAGTACTCTGTCATTCAATTCTTCTGGCTACCTCGGCGGGGGTATAATGATACAATGTTCTGGTGATAATACGAACGTAGGACAATTGGATCACTCTTTAATCCTTGAGAATACAACAATCTATAAAAATAGCTGTATTACGGCTTTAAAGTCAGGAGGTGGCATTGAATTTAGGCAGGCTGGTAGCACAAGTACCTTATGTTCACATTCCGTAAACTTAAAGCATTGTACCATAGTAGGCAATACAACCAATGGTGGTCTTGGTGGTGATGGAGTCTGTTTTGAAAACAGTTATAATGTAACGCTGGTGATGAACAACTCTATAATTATGGGTAACAGTGGTTCGGTGGTGAATACAGCCGGTACTGCAGGTGCCAATACTTCTTATCCATCACAAATCGGTATTTATGCTTCTTCTCAAGCTAAATTAATAAATGGAGGTGTAAACAACAGCATTTTCGGAATTATCAGCGGGGGAACCTGGGGGACAGGGACAAATAATACCGTGTCAACTCCCTCAACAACTGGAGCTTTAGACATGAATACAATTCTCACCAATTTGGCTTTCCCTACACTGGATAACAATGCATTGTCTGCTGATGCTACCCCGGTTTTGAAAATTGGTGCTGGGAGTATTGCTAAAGATTACATTGTAACCGATGCCGCACCACTGATATTGGATCAATTGGGTCTTGCAAGAAATGGTGCCGCCGATGCCGGAGCCTATGAATATCCTGCAGATGTGGCAACCGCATTAGCACCAGCAGTTTCAACTAAGTCAATGATTGTGACCAAAAGTGGTCTCCTTTCCAAAGCGAACGGAACAGTTGAAATCTACTCTTTCAATGGTCAGTTGTTGAAAACCATAAAAGTGGTAGAGGGTCAGTTCATCTCCTTGTCAGCGGGTTCCTATCTGGTTCGATTAATTAGTGCCCAAGGGGTGAGTGTTGAAAAGATAATGCTGTAAATAACTGCTCAGTTTATGGGAATGGGTGGTAGGAATATCACCCATTTTTGTATCCAGCTGTTTGGATTTTAAACTTTTCTGTCTGCATTTTTGTTGGTAGTGTTGTACTGTAAAAAACTAAATTTATCTAACTTATCAATCCATTTTGTTTTTTTTAGAATGGATTGCTTATATTTGTGTAGCACAAGTCAATTAATTTCTGTTTAGACTTTGGCTCTTCTCGAATTACAGTAGGCGCGGAGTGCCATACCATGCTAATCTAGGGATGTAAGCCCCTGGGTTTTGGAGGTGGAAACTCAACACCCCACCCCACCTTTTCCCGTAGCGTAAACGTACCTCTGTTTTTTTTTATGTTAAAAGTATAATCTTATGCTAAAACAACTATTCCTTTTTATAACCATCATCCTGTTTCTTGGCGCACCCGTTTTTGGTGCAACCCTTTCTGTGCCAAGTGAGTATGCTACTATTCAGGCAGCCCTTACTGCTGCGGTCACAGATGATGTAATTGATATTGCTGCCGGGACTTATACTGAAAAAAATCTCACCTTAAATGGGGTCAAGTCACTTACCATTAGAGGGGCAGGGATGGGGCAAACGATTGTTCAGGCCATTGCAACCACCACGCCGCTACCTACCCCAGAGGCTAGTAGTAGTGTGTTTAATTTAGATCGGGCTTTTAGTACTGCGGGGATAACCCTCACATTGCAGGATATGACCATCGAAAATGGGTATAATTCAAATAATGGGGGTGGGATAAGGTTAAACAATACTGGAACCGAAACCGTCAACTTAAATTTAACAAATCTGAAGATTGCCAACAATGTTGGATTTTCTGGAGGGGGTGTGTACATTGAAGGGCACGTTTCGACCGTCATTACAGGTTGTAACATAAGTGCTAATACTGCCTCCTCCAATACTGCCGGAAATGGTGGTGGTATTTATATTACTCCAGGATTGAATAAATTGTTGAATACCACCATTCGCAACAGTACGATTTCATTGAACACTGCAGGTTACCTCGGTGGGGGGATAATGGCACTCTGTTTGGGTGATGCTAATAATTTGGTATCGAATCAGTTGGATCATCAATTTGTGGTTGAGAATACGACCATTTATAAAAATAGCTGTACAACTGCTACCAAACTAGGAGGTGGTATCGATTTTAGACCCTCCGCAGGTGCAAGTACTTTTTGTTCACATACCGTAACCCTTAACCATTGCACCATTGTGGGCAATACTACCAATGCCGGAACAGGAGGGGATGGCGTCTGTTTTGAGAATAATTTTGCGGTTAATTTGTTGATGAACAATACCATCATTATGGGAAACAGTGGTTCTACTTCCAATGTTTCTCAAATCGGTACTAATGCCACTTCACAAGCAAACATTCTTAATGGGGGTGTTACAAACAATATCGTAGGGATTAATGATGGTGGAACAGGAAAGACAATAACAACTGCGAATAACAATAATCTTTCAGCCACAATTGAAAGCCTGTACTTTCCAACCCTGGATAACAGTGCTTTGTCTACTGATGCTACCCCGGTTTTGATACCAGGGACGTCCAGTATTGCCAGAGATTATGTGACCAGCAATGCATTAGGGATAACTACCGATCAATTGGGCAGTCTGCGTGACGATAAAACCGATGCCGGTGCTTATGAATCACGTGCCAGAGTTGTTATCTCAGCGGGCACGGGAGGTTCTGTTTCGGGTGGAGGTACCAATTATACCAAAGGGGATAATGTCGCACTAGTGGCAACTACCGATGCCGGATACCGTTTTGTGAGTTGGACCCTCAATACCAGCGGAGGGGCTGTCCAATCTACATCTGCCAGTTACTCTTTTACACTGGCCTATTCCGTCACATTGGTGGCAAATTTCACCCCTACCACCCTCTATGTCCCATCTGCCCATGCTACGATTCAGGCTGCTTTGACGGCTGCGGTTGCCGGTGATATTATTGACATTGCTGCCGGAACGTATACTGAGAAAAACCTTATTATTAGCAACAAATCGGTAACCATTAGGGGTGCAGGCAGAAACCTAACCATAGTGCAGGCTTTTGCAACAGCAAACAATACCCCGGCGAATAACTGTGGTGTATTTAGTTTTGATGGCACCTATACCGCAGGTGTAACCTTCACGGTGCAGGATATGACCATTCAAAATGGATACAATACTTTTAGTGGAGGAGGGATTCGTATAAATAATGCAGGTACTCAGGCAGATGCACCTACTTTAAATCTTACTAATCTTAATATTGTCCATAATACAAGTGCTGGTGGTGGAGTTTATGTGGTTGGACCCGTTAACCTGGTTGTAAATGGGTGTAATATTTCCAGTAATACTATGAATAGTAGTATTGGGCTTGGCGGTGGTATAGCATTTCTACCGGGTACTATTTATGCTGTGAATGCAATTATAAAAAATAGTTGTATCTCAAATAATACATCGGCTGGTCCGGGTGGTGGTATTGGTGTTATTTGCGGAGCAAACGCATCCACTGCTGTAGCTCACTCCTTGTGGGTTGAAAACTCTACTATTTATGGAAATAGCTGTACAACTTCAGGAGATATTGGGGGTGGAATTTTCTTTAGGATGCCTGGATCTGGGCAGGCGGTGACCCCAACGCAGGCGGTTACAATTAATCATTGTACCATTGTAAATAATACTACAAACAATGGTGTGGGTGGAGATGGGGTTTGTTTAGAAAATGGTGCCTATCAATTGACATTGTCTATGAAAAATAGCATTGTAATGGGAAATAGTGGTGCCATAACACATCCATCTCAAATTGGAACCAATGCAGCATCACATGCCATGATTACTAATGGCGGAATTTCCAATTGCATTATGGGGATAATAAGTGGTGGTACCTGGGTAACTTCAGGAGCAACCCACAATAACTTAACCGCCGTGATTGGTGATTTAGCATTTGCAAATGCTTTGTCAAATGATGCTACTCCTATTTTGAAAATTGGAACTGCCAGTATTGCCCGAAATTATGTAGCCACAGACCTTCTATCTCCTGTCTTGACAACCGATCAGATTGGAAGAGCAAGGTTGGGGGATGCAGATGCCGGAGCCTATGAAACAGGAAGTGCACAAACCATAACCTTTGCTGCTTTGGCTAGTAAATTGTTAAGTGATACTCCTTTTGCACTAACTGCTACTGCAAGTTCATCTCTATCTGTGACTTACACAAGTTCAAATGCCTCAGTTGCGACTGTTTCTGGCAGTACAGTGACCATAGTAGGTCCTGGTTCTACGAATATTACTGCCTCCCAAGCGGGGGATAATTCTTATGCGCCAGCAACAGATGTAGTACAAGCTTTGACGTTTACTAATACTTATAATTTACCTACAACTTCCGGTATTTCTGCATTAACCAAGCTGACAGCTGCGAGTGATCTTGTGATTAGCGGTGTCTTAAATATTGATGCCGATAGAACGGTACACAGCGTCACCGTCCAACCTGATGCTAAATTGAATTTATCAAATACGAATACTTTGACGGTGACCGATTTGATTTTTGAGCTTGGTAAAACTACTGCTCCCAGCACCAGCGTGACCCATGCCATGACGGTAACGGGAACGGTGAAGGTGCTTAAAACACTTGATAACGCAGTCTGGTATTTTATCTCTTTTCCTACAAATGTGGCGGTGAATAGCATTACTCAAGTTTCCGGTACCGGTACACTTGGTGCCATTGGAACAAATTGGTGGATAAAGTATTATGATGGATCTACTCGTGCAACAAATGGCGGAGCAACTAGTAATTGGGTAAATATGACAGCGGGTCAAACTTTGACTGCAAACAAAGGTTATATTATCGGTTTAGCGAATGCCCTCACTGGAAATTACGTCCTCTCATTCCCATTTGCAGATGCAAGTGCGGTGTCAACTGCAGAGGTTTCTAAAACGGTGACTGTCGGTCTTTATGGCGAAGGGACTGCTGCGACTAGTAATGTGGGATGGAATTTGGTAGGGGTTCCTTACCTGAGTAAGTTTGACGGAAGTGGGGTAGGAGCTAGTTTTATTACCGTTTTTAATGGCAGCACCTACGATCAGTATGCCAATACAGGTATAGCATCCCTCAATCCATTCAGCTCCTTTTTTATTCAAGCCAGTGCTGCTGGAACCACAACCAACCTTGCTTTTACCTTGGGTAACCGTCAATTGGTGAGAAGCGCTGTAGACAATGATCTGACGGACAGGGTGCAGCTGAACCTGACAACTCCCACAGGAAGTGATCATACCAATTTGATCATGGACGATTCTAAATCAACGGGCTATGTAATTAATCAGGATTTGAACAAA
The DNA here is from genome assembly GCA_947445425.1 of Paludibacteraceae bacterium. Lineage (GTDB taxonomy): Bacteria > Bacteroidota > Bacteroidia > Bacteroidales > Paludibacteraceae > Paludibacter. The sequence goes on along the minus strand of CANFFA010000112.1, from coordinate 1,337 downwards.
TGGATGACAACAGGCACCGATAAGCCACAGCTCTATACCTCTTTGGGTGGGGTGGATTATGCTTACAATGCTCTGCCGATTTCCGCCGTGAATGAACTTCCTTTGGCCTACTATTCTCGGACAACAGCCGATGCGGTCATCAGTGTCGATGCCTCTCAGGCTCCTACTATATCGCAATTGATACTCAAAGATAAAACCACCGGTATCGTGACGGATTTGTTGACCACGGATTATAAATTTAAAGCCGCTGCCGGAACAAATAGCGCCAGATTCTCAATATCGGCACAGTCGGTTACAACAAATTCAAAGACTAGTCTATTGGATGCCACCAAAGTGCCACAAATTACGGTGGTGAAGGGTCAATTGGAAGTGAAGAATATTCCTGGTAAATCAGTAATTAGCGTGTATGATATGTGTGGACATTTAATAGATTATAAAGAGTGTGCGGAGAGTGTTCTGCAAATTTCATTGCCTATTAAAGGAATCTATACTATAGCAATTAAAAATCAAGAGCGGAGGTGGGTGAAGAAGGTCGTGATTTAAGTTTACAACCAGCTGGTTATGACTTTAAATTGGATGCAATTAATTTAATTGCCCTTGGAAGTACAACGGTGGAAAATGTTTATATCAGAAATATATCAATTATTGGAACTAAATTAAATTATCCATTATTGTATTCTTACAACTTTACCCACAAATCAAATTGGACTCCTGGAAATGCTGCAAAAGGAACCTTGCAATTCGTGCAAGATACAGACAATACAGCCAACAACATCCTTCAAATTGCGGATACCACTGTTTTAGCTACTGACTATATTACCTCTTCTAAACTGCCGGTGTTTAATTTTACAGGAGCTGAATATTTGATTACTTACAAATTCAAAACAAAAATCAATAAAGCGTATGCAACATTTGGAACAACACCGAAAAGATTGCAATTAAATGCGGAAAACAGTGTTTCTAGACCTTACTTACTGCGTTTCGCTGGTGAAGGTACAAGTGCATCCAATGGCGCTCAGTATTTAGACAAAGCTACTTTTGACGAATGGCATACTGTGGATATTAAGTACACTGCTGCTGCTAAAACTGCTCAATTGACTGTAGATGGTGACAAAGCCTCTGTTGTTTCAGTAACGGTAGATTTGAATTCACAACCTTCTCCTTATGATTTTGTACTTGATGCCGTCTCTTTTAAAACAGGTAATGGTAATGTAATGCAAATAAAAGACCTAAAAGTGTACGGTGTTGGAACGGCTAGTTTCAGTACTCCCAATAGTAATACTGCTGGAATCAATGATCTTTTTGTATCAAAAGCAGGCATTAAAAACCCTAACTGT
>CANFFA010000111.1 GCA_947445425.1 Paludibacteraceae bacterium | reverse complement strand
TACTCCGATAAGTTGTTTTAATATTTTTGAACGCCAAGAACGCTAAGTTTAGAAGACGCAAAGTTCAGATATACAGTATGTGAATTTCTTTGCGTCTTAGCACTTTTGCATCTTTGCGTTCAAAAAATATTTTTCGGAGTGAACGAAAATACGATATTATATCTTTCCTATTACTTATATTTTCATATAAAGTATTGTGAATGAAAAATTACTACATCAAATCATTGAACGAATCGCATAATATTGTATAAATAAATGTCCATGCAAATCAACAAACTCTCGACCCACAACTCGGTCTTAAACCATTATTTAAAAGAGATTCGCTGTGTAAACATCCAAAGTGACTCCTTGCGTTTTCGTAGAAATATGGAGCGTATTGGTGAGATTATGGCGTACGAAATCAGCAAAACGATGACCTATCGATCAGAAGAGGTACTGACGCAATTGGGAACTGCACCAATCAATACCATTGATGAAGGGATCGTTATTTCGACCATTTTAAGAGCAGGTTTGCCTTTTCATACTGGGTTTCTAAATTATTTTGATGCTGCAGAAAATGCATTTGTATCAGCATATCGACAATACAAAGAACCTCACAATTTTGAAATATTCATTGAGTATATCGCCTCACCTAATTTGGATAGAAAAACGCTAATTATTTGTGATCCGATGTTGGCAACTGGAAGCTCAATGGAATTGGCATACAGTGCATTGTTGACCAAAGGTACTCCTGCACATGTTCACATTGCAGCCGTTATTGCTAGTCAGGCTGCTATTGATTTTGTAAGCACAACATTCCCTGATTCCACCACTACAATTTGGGTAGCTGCCATCGATCCTCATTTAAATGCTCATGCTTATATCGTACCTGGCTTAGGAGATGCGGGTGATTTAGCTTATGGAGAAAAATTGTAAATCAATAAGCATTCGACAAATGAGATCAATTTATATTCTAGCATTACTTTCAATATTCTTCCAGCAAGGCACAATGGCACAAACCATTGCTCAGACTACAGGGTGCAACGACCCCAAAGCCAGCAACTTCAGCCGCACCGCACTTTATAATGATGGAAGCTGTCTCTATTCGGATACCATTGTCAAGCCCATTTCAACGTTAGAATTACCAAAACTTATACCTGAAACTTCAGGGCTCTTGCTTTGGAATCATCAACTTTGGACTCAAAACGATGGTGGAAATGATAATTCTATTTTTGCAATGGATACCCTCACAGGTAAAGTGTTGAACAGCTATCATCTCAAAGCTACTATAAATCATGATTGGGAAGAGATATCTCAAGATAAAGACTTTCTTTATGTAGGCGATTTTGGGAACAATGCTTGTGGATGTAGGACGGATCTTAATATATTAAGGGTGTCAAAAAAATCATTATTGGCCAAAGACCCACAAGTTGATAGCATTCAGTTTTCCTATTCTAATCAATTGAGTTTATCTCCACAAAAAGGAAATCAAACTGAATTTGATTGTGAAGCATTTGTAGTCCTACGCGACAGCATTTATCTTTTTACAAAGCAATGGAGCAGTGGAAAGACTAGTCTTTATGCACTTCCTAAAATACCAGGAAAATATCAAGCCCATTATAATGGAAGTTTAGAAGTAAAAGGCTTGGTAACAGGTGCAGTTTATATAGAATCAAAAAAGATGATTGCACTTTGTGGTTATACTAAGTTTTTTCAGACTTTTATGTATTTGTTATACGACTTTAGAGGGAACGAATTCTATTCTGGCAACAAACGAAAAATGAGTCTAGCACTCTCCTTTCATCAAGTAGAAGGAATTACTTCCACAGACGGAAAAAAGTTCTTTCTTTCTAATGAACAATTCAGTAGACCACCCTATTTTTCTAATCCACAACAATTACACATCATCCAACTCAAACAGTAAAGGATTTGGAGCTTAATTCTCTTAATTCCAACAATTTTGACACCTTATGTTGTGTAATCGGAATTTATTGACTTTCTTTGTACTCGAAAAGAATAGTTACACTTTTCGCACGGCTATATTTTCCTACTCTCCTTTTCTCGGAAAGTGTTTATTGATCCTCGACAAATACTATTCTTAAATTTTATTTTATTTATTTTTTTATTTTTATTTTTATGAACATTTACGTAGGTAACTTAAGTTACAAAGTTCGCGAAAATGACCTTCAAGGGGTTATTGAAGAGTATGGCCAAGTAGAATCTTGCAAAATTATCAAAGATCGTGAAACAGGTAAATCTAAAGGATTTGCATTTGTTGAAATGGCTGATGATGCTGCTGCTGCAAAAGTTATCGAAGAATTAAACGGCGCTGAATTTGATGGTCGTTCTATGGTAGTTAAAGAAGCTAGACCAAGAGCTTAAGACTTCGTTTTTAAGACACACAAGAACTTCTGTTATCGAAAGATGGCAGAAGTTTTTTTTGTAAATAACAATGTTAACTATGTTGAAGATAAAAGGAATACTAAAACAAAACAATAGCACTTCAAAACTAGTAGTACTCTTGGGCATCACTTGTGTTACAACGCTGTGTAGCGTAATACTGTGGAAAATATGTACCGATGGAAACAGTGAAAGCATAGATAATTTGAAGTTGCTGCAACTGTTACAATCATTTGGGTTGTTCATCTTACCACCTTTCCTATTGGCCTATTTGTTTTACGAAAAACCAATTGAATCACTTTATCTAACTAAAAAAATATCAGTTAAAGAGAGTCTCCTCGCGGCAGCATTTATGATATTGATTATACCGATAATCAATTTACTGACCGCTTGGAACCAACAACTCATACTGCCTCAGGCCTTTCATGATATAGAAGTCTGGATGCGAATGGCAGAGAGTGAAACAGCAGCTTTAACAGAGAAAATGGTTCAAGTACATGGACTACAAGCATTATTTTACAATCTATTTTTAATGGCTTTACTTCCAGCAATGGGTGAAGAACTTTTTTTTAGAGGGACCTTACAAAGCTTTTTTGCAAAAAAAAATACACACAGAGCCATTTGGATTACAGCATTTATTTTCAGCACCATACATTTCCAATTCTACGGTTTTTTACCTCGATTATTACTTGGAGCATTTTTCGGTTATCTATTGGTAAAAAGTGGAAGTTTATGGCTGCCAATAATAGGGCATTTTATAAATAATGCAATGGCTATTATTTTCTATTACTTAAAATTCAATGGTTATCAGTCATTTGATGTAGATAAAATTGGAACGGGTGAGACAATATGGGTCAGCTGCTTAGTTGCAATACTACTTATCACAGTAAGTATACTCTTTAATACGAACAGAATAAAAACGCTCACATAACAACCGCTTTTATATTTTCTTAATACAATGTAATTTCCAAACAAAAGTAAATGTCATATTCTTAAATTTTCGTATTTTTGTCTGTTAATACACAATAGAATTGACTTTTTGGAGTTTAAATTTCAGAGAACAACTAAATGAATATTTTATCCTAATTGTCCAAACGCTATTAATTCAAAAGTCACTTTATTTAGAAAAGTTCAAATTACATTAAGTTGAAGAAAAACGCCCTACATATCATTTTCAATCTGCTGTTGATCTTACTGATCAGCGCTTGTTCAACAAAAAAAAACACGTGGACTTCAAGGACGTACCAGGATGTCACTACACGTTTTAATGTTTTTTTCAATGGTCAACTTAGCTATGACGAAGGCATTCAAAACATTGAAAAAGCGAACAAGGAAGATTTTTCAACTGTCATTCCAATGTATCCTATCAGCAAGCACTCCAACGCCTCCGCTGCCTTGTCAAATATGGATAGAACGATAGAAAAATGCCGTAAATCTATCAAATTACACTCCATAAAAGCTAAGCCCGTTAAGGACGAGAAACGAGCCAATCTACCAAAATACCAACTATTTTACAATCAAGAAGAGTTTAATCCTGCGCTTAAAAATGCTTGGTTACTATTAGCAAAAGCTGAATTTCACAAGGGCGATTTTTTAGGTGCCTCTAGTACCTTTTCTTATATTGGCAGGCATTATAGTACGGACAAAGATATGGTGGCGCAATGTCAGCTTTGGATAGTTCGATCGTATGCAGAAATGGGGTGGATTTATGAAGCCGAACAAGTACTTTCCAAATTAGAACAAGACCATCTAAAACGTGAGAATACTGGTCTATTTGCCGCTGTCAATGCAGATTTATTACTCAAAAAGCATCTATTTAAAGAGGCCATTCCATTTTTAGAATTAGCACTATCAAAGGAGACTGATAAGTACACAAAAATTCGTTTTACCTATATTTTAGCTCAACTTTATCAACAAAATAACGACAACAAAGGAGCTTACAATTGCTATCAAAAGGTCATTGACGCGAATCCTCCCTACGAAATGGATTTCAACGCCCACATTAGCATGGCACAACTAAACATTGGGAATGTTGCCACTACAAGGAAAATCCTACGAAAGATGTTGGTCAATCCGAATAACAAAAACTACTTGGACCAGCTCTATTTTGCCATTGGAAATACTTACCTTGTTAATAACGATACCACTGAAGCCATTTCCAACTATAAACTTTCGATAGAAAAAAGCAAAAGAAATGCTATTGATAAAGCATTGACATACATCAAACTAGGTGATGTTTATTATAGCAAGAAAAATTACATTTTAGCGCAACCTTGCTATATGGGTGCATCTAAAATCATTTCAAAAGAATACGCAGATTATTACAGAGTTACAAAACTAGCCGACATGCTTGGCGATTTAGTTGTGCAAGCAAACATTGTCACTTTGCAGGACAGCCTCCAAGTTTTGGCTGCTTTGCCTGAAAGTAAGCAATTGGAGGTGGTAAATAAACTGATAGAAAAGCTCAAAGCAGATGAAAAATCAGCTGCTCTTAAAGCCAAACAGTCAGCTGAAAGTGCCGCTTCGAATGATGATTTACCGAATATGTCAAACATGAGAGATCAATCTGGAGGTGCAGGTAATTGGTACTTTTACAATCCGGATTTAATGCAAACAGGTCAAGTAGAGTTTGAAAAAAAATGGGGACAACGTACATTAGAGGACAATTGGCGTAGAACGAACAAGGCTGCAGCACTATTTGCAGATGAGAAAAAGGAGCAAAAAATAAGTAAAGATACAACTGATACTACCCAAAAAGAAGTAATTTCAGATATCAAAAGTCCTAAGTTTTATTTGAGACAAATTCCAAATTCGCCAGGAAAAATCAAGAAATCAAATTCGGAAATTGCAAATGCATTGTACCAAATGGGATTGATTTACAAAGATAAAATTAATGATTACCCGCAAGCGATAACTGCATTTGAAGAATTTCTGAAAAGGTTTGGCGATGAAAAAAGAGTTCCGGACGCTTATTACCAGCTATATATGTTGGAAATTATGCATGAGCGGAATACGGAAGCAGCTGTTTACAGAACGAAACTTATCAATGAATTCCCTAATTCTAAATACTCTAAAATTCTTTCACAACCCGATTATGCAGATGGAGTAGCCCGTATGTACAAAGAACAGGATTCGATATACAAACTGGCTTATGATGCTTACAACAAAAGTGATTATGAGACAGTATTCAAGCATACGGATTACTTTAAAAAGAACTACCCACTTTCAACCATTATGCCCAAAATTCTATTTATAAATGCATTGAGTGTTGGGAAAAAAGAGTCTCCAGAAAAATTCAAAGTCACCTTAAATGAATTGGTAAAAACCTATCCTGAAAGTGATGTGAGTGCTAGGGCAAAAGACATTCTCGCCTTAATGAAACAAGGTATGGAAGCTAAAAATGGAAGTTCAAGTGGAAGTCTAATCGCTAAAAGACAAGAACTTACAAAAACTGAAAACACTGAAGCTGTTGGGAAACGCTTTTCTTCTGATAGACAATTGAAACATAGATTGTTATTGATTAGTCTTAGCAAAGACCCCAATATGTATAAATTACAATTCAACATAGCATCTTATAATTTTTCACACTTTTTGATTAAAAATTATGATATGGCTATCAGCAAATTAGATAGTTTATCTACCTTATCAATTACTGGTTTGGAATCCTATGAAGAAGCAAAATGGTATGAAAATTCTGTAACATCAGATGAGACGGTAAAACAACTCTTCTTTAAATATCAGATTCAAAAAGTTGTTATTTCAGAAGAAAATTACGGATTAATAAAGGGACCCTTTAACTTGGAAGACTACTTAACCTTTCAGATAAAAGAGCAAATCAACGGAAAACCAAGTCGACCATCACAGAAGAAAAATAAGGAACCAATCAAGAATTGAAGTTTTGAACAACAATGCCTTTAATACGCCAATCATTGGCACATTAGCAGATTGGCACATTAACTAATTAATTAGCACATTATTAAAACATGAGAAAAGATCGCATACTTTGGGCCGATGACGAAATGGATTTATTGACCCCATACATACTATTTTTAGAAGAAAAAGGATACGAAGTAACCGCTGTGACCAATGGTAAAGATGCAGTGGACATCTGTCAAAACGAAACTTTTGATATCATTTTCTTAGATGAAAACATGCCTGGTCTAAGTGGATTGGAAACCTTGGCATTGATTAAAGATATTGACCCTGACGTCCCTATGGTGATGATTACCAAGAGCGAAGAAGAAAATATTATGAATATGGCCATCGGTCGTAAAATTGCAGACTATTTAACCAAGCCTGTCAATCCAAGTCAAATACTATTGACTTTAAAAAAGAACATTCACAAAAAGGAGATTATTACAGAACAGACCGCCCACTCCTACCAATCAGAATTTAGAAACATTGGCATGCAAATCAATGATGCTTCAACTTATGAGGATTGGATTGACGTATACAAAAAGCTGGTATATTGGGAAATAGAACTATCTGAAACTGATAGTGGTATGGACGAGATGCTTCAGACCCAAAAGACAGAAGCCAATGTTACCTTCACAAAATTCATCAAAAACAACTACCAGGAGTGGTTTGATAAAGGAGATAAAAAACCTTTGATGAGTCCAGACCTCTTTAAAACGAAGGTATTTCCTTTATTGGATAAAGGCGAAAAAGTATTCTTCGTATTAGTGGATAATTTCAGGTATGATCAATGGAAAGTCATTCGTGAAATGCTAGGAGAGTTTTATCAATTTAACGAAGAAGAGCTGTATTGTGGAATATTACCTACTGCAACTCAGTATGCTCGGAATACGATTTTTGCAGGTTTAATGCCTTTACAAATTCAACAAATGTTCCCTG
>CANFFA010000110.1 GCA_947445425.1 Paludibacteraceae bacterium | reverse complement strand
GATAAGGGCGAAGCATTTTACGCCGACAGTGCTTATTCAGGTGAACCACAAGAAAAAATCATAGCTGATAAAGAGATGATTAATAAAGTGTGTGAAAAAGGCTACCGAAACAAACCATTGACCGAAGATCAAAAAGGAGAAAATACAACTAAATCTCGTATTCGCTCACGAGTAGAACATATTTTCGGCTTTATGGAAAACAGCATGAATGGAATGGGTATTAATAATATCGGCATCAAACGCATTACGGCCGTTGTTGGATTAATGAATTTGACTTACAATATGTTTCGTAAAATGCAGTTACAGGCAACATTGTAGGGATAATTACGCCTAATTGCCAAAATGAATATTCTCAATACGCTTACTATCAACCAATTACTAAAACAGTCAAAGAAATGTAAATCCAAACTAAACACACCAATTCTCAAAAAAATATCACCATAAATTAATTTGAGAAAAATAAGGTGTTTTTAGAAGTCACCTTATGATTAATATTGGGCACAATCATCAGCAGTATAAATCATTGGTAAAGTTCGTAATTCTTAAAAAAATAAATGCAAAGTTTTGTTTCGAATATTAGTACTGAGGTTACAATGCAAGGGAATTTATGAATAGGAAATAATTAATGTCTAATTCATTTATTAGTCAAATTTAAATGGAACGCGGATTTACACAAAAAATACGGATAAAAAAAAAACGGATCTATAATTGACTACGTCAAATGATTAAGCACTCTAATCAAAAATGCTTGCATTTTTCTATCCGTTTTCAATCCGCCTAGACCGTGAAAATCAGCGTACCATATCTTTCTAAAATTCAACTTTATAAGCGTTCCGATACTTAACAAAAAAAACGCAACTCATATTTAATATGAATTGCGTTACAATGATTGTGAGGGGTGTTTTACAAATAAAAGTAGTATTCAATCAACACATATACCAATGAACCAGCCAAATAGCCAAGCAAGGCCAACCAACTAATCTTTTTTACATACCAAAAGAAATCTATTTTTTCCATTCCCATGGCCGCTACCCCTGCAGCAGAACCAATGATGAGTATACTCCCACCAGTTCCAGCACAAAATGCTAAAAACTCCCATAAAAAACTATCCACTGGATATTGGCCCAAAGAATACATCCCTTGCGAAGCAGCCACCAGCGGAACATTATCAATCACCGCAGATAAAAGCCCAATAGACATTACGATAGTAGTTAAATTGCCAATGGTCTCGGAAAGCCAAAATGCCATTGCAGATAAGATTCCAGAAGTTTCAAGGGCGGCAATTGCCAACAGAATCCCTAAAAAGAACAGTACACTTGCAATATCTATCTTGTGCAATGCACTCACCAAAGTCAAATGATCTTTTTCATCATGCGAAATAGATCGGTGCATAAATTCCGTGACCAACCAAAGCAAACCAAGTCCCAACAACATCCCCATAAAAGGTGGTAAGTGGGTATAGGTTTTAAAGACCGGCACCAAAACTAAAATTAATATCCCAAGCAATAGAATGATTTTTTGCTTGGATTTCGGCAATAAATAGCTTGAAGCATTCACTTCAGCATCAGTTCGTTCAACATTTCCTTTTAATTGAAAAGATACCGCGATCAAAGGAATAATCAAACAGACTAGACTCGGAATAAAAAGTTTAAGCATAATATTACCCGCAGTAATCTGCCCCCCTATCCACAACATAGTGGTGGTAACATCACCAATAGGCGACCAAGCCCCACCAGCATTGGCAGCAATAATAACAATACCCACAAGAAGCAATCTATCTTCTTTGTGGCGAATCAATTTTCGCAACAAAGAGACCATTACAATGGTAGTGGTTAAATTATCCAATACTGCCGACAAGAAAAAACCGATGAAACCTATCATCCAAACCAATTTACGCTTATTGACTTGGGTTATCAGTTCTTTAATTATTTCAAAACCATCGTGCGCATCCACGAGTTCCACTATGGTCATTGCACCCAAAAGAAAGAAAAGAATACTCGAAATATCTCCCAAATGCATCAACAAGGATTCATTCACGTCCAATTTATTGGCACTAAACAGCATATAAGTTGTCCAACAAAGTACGCCAGTTATAAGAGCAACAGCAGTTTTATTGATTTTTAGATAATCTTCGAAGGCTATGGCAGCATATCCGATAATAAATATAAAGAGAAGTAGAGCAATCATGATTTTGGAGTTTAAATATTCAAGCCATCACAAAAATAAGTTATTTTGACTAATAATCAAGCAATAGCAATAATGGGACAGATATAATGTCGTAATTTATAAGGAAATGGAACGCAGATTTACACGGTCTGTACGGATTAAAAACGGATTAAAAAAAATGCAAGCATTTTTGATAAGTGTGCAAAATCAATTGACGTAGTCAATTATAGATCCGTTTATTTATCGGTATTTTCAGTGTAAATCCGCGTTCCATTATAAATTTGAGTAATTAGAATAATTAGACATTACTTACCGCCAATTTCTTATTACAAGACAATAATTGCTATGTTATTATTCATAAAACGAAAATAGGCAGACCAGCTCTCACGAGTTAGTCTGCCTGAAACAATAAAACTAAAAAACACACGACCAATTCTCCAATTGAATCGTGTATGAGATAGAAAAAAAATACCAACCAAAACAGAATTCTATTATGGTTGGTATTATAAAAAACTTATTAATCAAAATTAGTATAAGCCGTTTCACCATGTTGTGATTCGTCAAGACCAATCGCCTCATGTGTATCAGTGGCACGTAATCCAACTAATTTGTCAGTAATCTTAAACAAGATAAATGTACCTACCCCTGAAAACACTACCGTTGTAGCTACCGCGATAAATTGCACCCACAATTGGTGTAAATTTCCATAAGCAGCACCACTATAAGCAGCTTGAACAGCTGGAGTCGCTAACACACCTGTTAACAAAGCACCCAAAATACCACCTATCCCGTGAACACCAAAAGCATCTAATGAATCATCGTATCCAAGTTTTGGTTTAACATACGCTACCATGAAAAAGCAAAGCAATGAAACCGCAACACCAATAATTAAAGCTCCTGGAATTCCTACAAAACCTGCCGCAGGAGTAATGGCAACCAAACCAGCTACAGCACCAGTACTGATACCTACTACCGTTGGACGTTTATCCAAAATCCAATCCAACAATGCCCAAGTTAAAGCAGCAGCTGCAGCAGCGATGTGCGTCACCATCAATGCACTACCGGCCAAACCATCAGCTGCAAGTCCACTTCCAGCATTAAAACCGAACCAGCCCACCCAAAGTAATCCAGCACCCATCACCACATAAGTAATATTGTGTGCAGGTATAGCATGTCCTTTATAGTCACGACGTTTGCCCAACATTAAAGCGGTTACAATGGCAGCAACACCCGCACTAATATGTACTACAGTACCACCGGCAAAATCCAACGCCCCTAATTTGTACAACCAACCATCTCCTGACCAAACCCAGTGTGCAATTGGATTGTAGATAAACAATGCCCATAAAACTGAAAAGACCAGAAAACCTTTAAAACTAATACGTTCAGCAAATGCACCAATAATTAAGGCAGGTGTAATGACCGCAAACATACCTTGAAACATGATAAATACAATATGAGGAATAGTACCAATTGGTGTACCATTAGCAGCCATCTGAGAATGAGAGATAAAATAAGGACTTAAATCACTTACATTTATATTATTCAAAAAAGCCCAATCAAAACCGCCGATATAGGGTTTTAATGCTTCAATAGAATTTGATCCAAAAGCATTTGAATAACCAACCACAACCCATTCAACACTAATTACTGCTACAAGCATAAACACTTGCATAAATACGTTCAAAACATTTTTTCGTCGAACCAGACCACCGTAAAAAAGTGCAAGACCTGGAATTGACATTAACAACACAAAAGCTGTGGCAACAATCATCCAGGCAGTATCACCTGAATCTATAGTTGGAGTAGCAGCGGGAGCCGCGGTTTGAGCCGCCAAAGAGCTTCCAAACAATGCCAACAATGCCGAGAGGGATAATATATATTTCTTCATCTTTTTATCTACTTTATGTTATATTTAATTTCATTCTTAATATAGCAAGACTTGCAATATTACTTATTATACAATGAATCAGGACCAGTTTCCTTGGTACGTATTCTATAGGTTTGTTCTATTTCTGAAACGAATACCTTTCCATCACCTGGCTCTCCAGTATTGGCGGAATCTAGTATTGCATTAATCGTTTTTTCTAAATTAACATCGCGAACAATAATGGTGAGCATCCTACGATGAATGTAGCTCGATTGGAAAGATTGACCCCTCACAATCTGCTCTTCGGATGATCTACCCAAACCTGTAATATCCCAGTAGGAGAACCACTCTATCCCCACACTGTACAATGCCTCTTTCACATCTTCAAACTTCGACATGCGAATAATTGCTTCAATTTTTTTCATTGGTTGTCTTTTTAGTAGTGAGATGGAACAAGTACCTCAATAATCACTTTAACAATTTCAGATAAGACGTATAAAATGATTATTATAGTGTTTGTTTCATTTATTTCGGATTAGTCTTATTTTAAAGTAAAGGCTGAATGATTTAAATCAATTGTAGTGCCTTGGTGTGACTACCAAACAAAATTGTGATTCAATGCATTCAGCCTTCTGCTTTATATTTTATAATTGCGATTTAGCGTCTATTATTTATGTGAACTAATAATCATTGCTAAATCACTAGGAAATTACAGAGTTACACCAAGCACCAAGTGAATTTGATCAGATGAATTCGAATAGATTGCTTGAACAGATACAGGCACACTAAGTGTTTCGCTAACTTTCACAGCTTTGGTAGCTTTTAACGATACATTACAAAGTGCTATACCAGTACCATTACCACTTGGTGTTGGCAATGCAGAATTACCGTCATATTTTAGGTGATAACCAACATTAGCATTACTCTCCCAAGGTGAAATACCTACTATAGGCAATATTGCTACATCTCCAACATTAAATCCATAGCTTCCTTCAATATAAGTAGAAAACATTTGTTTTCCTTTTGCATCTTTATCTCTATCTCCAGCGAACATGGTGTTGGCTACAATGTTGAAGTTGGAAATTGAATAACCAAGTGTTCCTTCAAAATAGTGTCCAGAGCCAAAAGCATCTTTTGCTATATAAGGTTTATTTTTACCTGTCCACCAGTATTGAGTCAAACCAACTTTTACCCCAGCAACAGTATAAAATAAACTTGCGTCAACCTCTTTGTAACCAGGATCATTCACAAGACTTATATCGCTACTTCCCCAAAGTCCTGCAGTTAAACCACCGTAAGTAAGATTGATAGATGGTTGGATACTTGCCCCAGCAAAGTAAACACCACGCCAAATGTATGAACTTACTAAGTCCGAACCTGCAGTAACACTTAAAGCAGGTGCTGTCTCTTGAGCTTTTAAACTAATCATTGATGATAATGCAATCGCGCAGATTGCTAAAACTTTCATTGTTTTCATAATCGAAATTTTAATTTAATAAATAATTGTTTTTTAGTAATTGTTGTTTCTTGTTTCTTGTATTCCTTGTTTTTATCTGAATTGTAAATGAATCTTATCAGCTTTTCACATCCTGCAGCAATGTTATAACCGATACTTTCTTTTCCAAGCATGCTTTGCTTTTTTCATATACTTAAACAGATACAAATTGTACACAAAGCACATTTTTGACTCATTTTGTTTCTTATTATTCTATTTTCGAAAAGAAACATATCATTATGTTTGTAATACGATGCAAATATATACATTATGTCAATACTAAACAAGTAAATATTACTTTCAGTTCAAACAAATATTCAATAACTTACAAAATGATATGCATAGAAGCAAAAAACTATCAATTCAGACAAAAAACTAACAAAAAATATTCAATTCAGCACACATGACTAAAAAAAAGCTGCCTAAAAGTATAAATAAATTATCTTTTTAATACAATAAATAGATAAATAAAAGACAAAACATCAATTTTTTACAGCAAAACAAGAAAATTGACACAAAACAAACAAATAACAGGAATACAATTTGACAAAAACCAAAAGAAAAGCATGCTATTTCTTAACAGCAAACCATAAATACCATGACATAATTTTCATGCGCTCTGGAGAATACTCATCATCCTGCTCGCTTCATATCAAATTAAGCTTTACCTTTGTAGTCGATTTAGTAACCAGCCAACCTATCGAGTGCTACCCCATGCAAAAATTTATAAATCAGTTCAGAAACAATTGGAATGTGTTATTCATTTACCGCATAGTGGTGGCACTTATGCTTTTTTCAATCTGTCGCTTATATTTCTTTCTATACAATTACGACCTCTTCCCTCAAGTTTACACCACTGATTTTTTCAGAATGGCTTTAGGAGGTCTTCGATTTGATATCGTTGCTGTTTTTTACATCAACCTTTTATTCATTCTCCTCTGTACAATTCCTTTCAGATTTAGATACAAGCAAGGATATCAAAAAACACTGAAGGTGATCTATCTCATCACAAACGGAATAGCACTTCTACTCAATTGCATAGACATTGTCTATTTTAGATTCACATTACGCAGGATTACTTTTAGCGTTTTCAGAGAATTCAAAAACGAAACGGAAGGTTTTAAACTACTACAGCATTTCTTAGCAACCTACTGGTACATGATTATTTTCTTCATTGCTGGAATATATTTCTTATACAAACTCTATGGAAAAAATATAGAAAGGCCTATAAATAAATGGAGACCTTCTCTTTACTATTCGGCAGGCATCTTATTAATGATTCTTTTCGTAGGCCTATTCATAGCTGGGGTACGGGGAGGATTCAAACACAGTACTCGCCCCATCACCCTTAGCAACTCTGGTGATTATGCAAAAAATCCACTGGACGTAAACATCGTACTCAATACACCATTTACCATTTTAAAAACAATTGAGATCACTGAACTCGAGCGAGTCAACTATTTTAAGTCACAAGCCCCACTTGATAAAGTATATACTCCCGTACGCACCCCAAATACAACCGCAGCCTTTCAAGCCAAAAATGTCGTGATTCTTATTCTGGAAAGTAATGGAAAGGAGTATTATGGATTTTACAATAAAAAAGAAGAAAATGGTACCTATAAAGGTTATACCCCTTTTATGGACTCTTTAATAAGTAAAAGTCTTACTTTTAAATACTCCTATGCCAGTGGATTAAAATCGAT
>CANFFA010000109.1 GCA_947445425.1 Paludibacteraceae bacterium | reverse complement strand
TGCCCTTATAATGACCGCAAAGAATAATTAGATTTTCAGACATAGACATGCGATTTGCCATCGGTTGATCAAAACGCTCCCCATCTGGTGAAGTGTACAAAACCTCATCATAAGTTCGTTCGCTCTTCAATATTTGAATGATACGTTCGATCGGTTCAATTTGAAGCACCATACCAGCACTAAAACCAAAAGCATAATCATCTACCCTACGATGTTTGTTGGTAGTATATTCTCTCAGATTATGTACATTAATCTCCACCAAACCCTTATCTTTGGCACGTTTGATAATAGAGTAATTCAATGGGCTTTCCAGTAATTCGGGAACAGCAGAAATAATATCGATGCGCATCTTTATATATTACATTTACAAGGCTAACGTTAGCTTTTACACGAAAACAGCTACAACTAATAAATCTGTTTGAATAGATAGTTCATTGTTACATAAAATATTCGAATTACAAAAGTACTACTTTTTTAGGATTAAGTGCTTCTGTTTAAAGAAATGAAAAGGCAAAACCTTATCGGTTTTGCCTTCATATTAAATGATGAATAGTGAATTCATTTTCTTTCTACTTTGCTAGAGTAGGATAGGGGTAAACTACAAGTTCGCCGCCATCCATTTTCTCAAAACTGCAGGATCTTTTTTACAGCGTTTCGAATAATCTTCAAACTGCTCTTCATCCACCTTACCAATCATAAAATACTTAGACTGTGGATGTGCAAAATAAAGACCACAAACAGATGCATTGGGGAACATGGCACCATTCTCTGTTAGTTCTATCCCCACTTCACCAAAATTAAGGATGGGATCTAAATCAAAAATAATTGATTGATCAGGCAATGAAGGATAACCCACCGCAGGACGAATGCCACTGTACTGCGTTTTCAACATCTCTTTGATCGTCAAATTTTCATCAGCTGCATAACCCCAGTATTTCCGACGAACCTCAGTATGTACCCATTCGGCAGCTGCTTCTGCTAATCGGTCGGAAAGTGTTTTTACCAAAATAGAACGGTACACATCATCCTCTTTCTCAAAAGATTCAGCATATTCTTCTACTCCCTTAATAGTAGTTGCAAAGAAACCCAAGTAATCATCTTTCGGTGCAATGAAATCAGCCAAAGAATAACAATAACCATCAGTAGAAGGATGCTGTTGACGCAGCATCGGCAAGACAGTAGTTTTACCATCATGCTCTACAAAAATATCATCCTCTTCAGAATGGGCCTTAAAAACGCCGAAACTTGCATTCACGCTCACGATATTATTCTCTAGCATATCACGCAACATTTCCCTAGCATCTATATAAAGCTTCAATGCTTCTTCACCTTTGGGTTTTTCTTTCTCGGGTAGTGTTTGCAGCCAACTCATTTTACACGATGGACAATCGTGTACTTGTTCAATACCTTCATATTTACCAGACATACGCCATGCCATGAAGAAAAAGACCCAATCTACATACACTACTATTTCTTTTAAATCAATGTCTGTCAAATGTATTAAACCAAGTTGATTCGGTTTTGCTGGGATATAACTCATATAAGTGATTATTAATGTATAAAATGAACTTAGAAACTGTATTCAATAAACGATAATTAGATAGAATCAGTTCATTGTACTTGCAAAAATAAAAATAAAAAATACATTTAAAAAAGGAAATCTATAAAATAAAAAACCTCAAGATTGAAAAGTATTTCATCCTTGAGGTTTTATATAATTATAATAAAAATCTATTTAAAAGAGCCGCCTAGAATATCTAATAATTCACTGGTAATAGCTTGTTGACGAGACTTATTATACAATAAAGATAAATCTTGTAATATCTCATCAGCATTATCAGTAGCAATTTGCATTGCCATGGTTCTAGCTGCTTGTTCAGAAGCATTAGAATCTAATAAAGCGGTGAAAATCTTAAGTCTAAGTACCTTCGGAATTAAAACGGTCATAATCTCTTTTCTGTCCGGCTCAACAATATAATCGCTATAAATAGCTCCTTTTTCTGGTTTTGCAAACTGAATAGGCAAGAAAGTTTCTGAAGTCAAAACTTGAGTACTTTTACTCTTAAAGTGGAAGTAAACGAGTTCAACACGATCAATCTTCTTGTTCTTATAAAGTAACATCAATTGATCCGCCAACTTAGCAGCTTCAACATAACTTGGTTTGTCAGCCATCGCTTCAAAATCTCCAGCAGGAGTAAATCCTAATTTAGCTGTCGCTTTGGCTACCTTTTTACCTACAGGATAAATACTAATATTTTCAGAACCGAGTCCTTCATAACTTTTTATGGTTTGAGATAATCGTTTTTGAATACTACTATTAAAACCACCACACAAACTAGTATTAGATGAAAAAGCAACAATCGCAACTTTTTTTACCTCACGAGCTTGAGAATAAAAAGAAATAATATCATGTTCAGACATTAAGAAATCATTCAACAATCTATTTAATCCTTGTAAATAAGGATGTAAATTTTCAATAGATTTCTGAGCCTTGCGAAGTTTAGCAGAAGCAACCATCTTCATTGCTGAAGTAATTTTCTGTGTTGACTTAACAGACTGAATACGTGTTTTAATTTCCTTTAATGATCCCATATGCTATAATGACTAAATAATATTGAATAATTTATAAGATGCAATACTATATTAGCGAATAAAATTAATTCTAAACAGATAAACCTTTTGCTACCATGTCTGCTGTTTTTCTAATGATATCTGTAACAGTATCATTAATTACACCAGATTTCAGCACATTTAAAACCTCTTCTTGGTAAGAAGATTCTAGAA
The DNA here is from genome assembly GCA_947445425.1 of Paludibacteraceae bacterium. Lineage (GTDB taxonomy): Bacteria > Bacteroidota > Bacteroidia > Bacteroidales > Paludibacteraceae > Paludibacter. The sequence continues at coordinate 4,479 of CANFFA010000109.1, read as the reverse complement.
CCATTAGGAATTGTTTCTCAAAAGCAGAAACTTTTTCAGCAGGAACAGAAGATAAAAGCCCGTTGGTACCACAGTACAAAATTGCAACTTGTTTTTCAACAGACATTGGTTCGTGTAGTCCTTGTACCAATAAACGAGTATTTTTAATACCTTTATCAATAACCATAGCGGTTACAGGATCCATATCACCACCAAACTTAGTAAAGGCTTCTAGTTCACGGAATTGTGCTTGATCCATTTTCAAAGGTCCTGCAACCTTTTTCATAGATTTAATTTGTGCACTACCCCCTACACGAGAAACTGAAATACCAACATTAATAGCAGGACGATTACCTTGGTTAAATAAATCAGTATCTAGGAATATCTGACCATCAGTAATAGAAATAACATTTGTTGGAATATATGCAGAAACGTCACCCGCTTGTGTTTCGATAATTGGAAGAGCAGTTAAAGAACCACCACCTTTTACACGATCTTTTAAACATTCAGGTAAATCATTCATTTGAGCTGCAACCTCTTGTTGCGTAATGATTCTAGCAGCACGCTCCAATAATCTTGAGTGTAAATAGAATACATCACCAGGATAAGCCTCACGACCAGAAGGACGACGAAGAATCAAAGAAACCTCACGATATGCAACAGCTTGTTTTGATAAATCATCATAAACAACCAAAGCATGACGACCAGTATCTCTAAAAAATTCACCAATGGCAGCACCTGCAAAAGGAGCAAAGTATTGTAGAGCAGCAGGATCAGAAGCAGTAGCAGAAACAACAACTGTATATTCTAGCGCACCATGTTCTTCTAAAGTATTAACAATAGTAGCTACAGTAGAACCTTTTTGACCAATCGCAACATAAATACAATATACTGGGTTACCAGCATCAAAATTAGCTTTTTGATTTAAAATTGTATCAATGGCAATACTTGTTTTACCAGTTTGACGGTCACCAATAATTAATTCACGTTGGCCACGGCCAATTGGAATCATTGAATCAACTGCCTTTAAACCTGTTTGCATAGGTTGAGTAACCGGTTGACGGTAGATAACACCTGGCGCTTTACGCTCCAAAGGCATTTCTAAACTATCACCTTCAATTTTACCTTTACCATCCAAAGGCTCACCCAAAGGATTGATAACGCGTCCTAAAAGTGCTTCATTCACTTGAATCGCAGCAACTTTTTTTGTGCGTTTAACGATATCACCTTCTTTGATTTGGCTACTTGAGCTTAATAGTACTGCACCAACATTGTCTTCCTCTAAGTTCATTACAATGGCTTTCACACCATTTTCAAAAACTAGCAACTCATTGGCTTCGGCATTTCTTAAGCCGTAAATACGAACCACACCATCGCTAACCTGTAGAACGGTACCAATTTCATCAAACTGAACACTGGTATCAATTCCTTCAAGTTGCTTCCGAAGTATTTCAGAAACTTCACTTACCTTAATATTATCAGACATTTTCTTAAATAATAATTAATAATAACAATTGTTCGATTAATAAAAAACAAAAAATCATGGACTTGAAATCTAGTCTTGAAGTATTGTTTATTAACTATTAATTGTTTAGAGAATACTTTTATTTATTTCGATATAATCCAGTCTTAGTTTTTCAAGCTGAGCAGAAATGCTAGCATTCCAACGATTAAAATCAATCTCGACTAAAAAACCACCCAAGATACTACTATCTATAGATTTTGAAACTTCAATAATACCACCAGTAGATTCTTTCAATAAACTTGTTAATTTAAGTTCTGTTGAAGCATCCATTTCTACTGCCGTTACAATTTTAGCAGCATAGATATTATTTTGTTTACGATATAAATCGATAAATTTTAAAAGAATTGTTTGTAAAAACAATTCACGTTTATTTACAAGAAGTAAATCAACAAAACGATTAAATTGGTCACTAACTTTTGAACCTGCAGCCAATAGAATAATTTCCTTTTTTTGAGCGTATGCTAATACTGGATTACTTAATGTAGTACGAAGTGCTTTCACTTCAGTGATACTTTGAGCTACCGTTTTTGCTTCTTGATAAATACGATCTTGAATACTAGCCGTTTTAGAATAGTCTAATAAGGCAGTAGCATACCTAAGCGCTATGAGTCCATTATTCATTACCTTCTAAGATTTTGTGATATTGATTTCACCTAGCATTCTGTTTATCAAATTCATTTGCTCACCATTTTGAGACATTTTCTCTCTCAGTAATTTTTCTGCAATTTCAATAGATAAATCAGTAACTTGCTGACGAATATCACGAATGGCATCATTTTTTTCTATAGAGATTTGACGTCTTGCACTTTCAATAAGTTTCAATGCCTCGATAGATGCTTTTGTTTTTGCATCATTAATCAATACGTCACGGGTTGCTGTTGCCTCATTTAAAATAGCAACTTGTTCACGTCTTGCATTATTAATAATCTCTTGACCCTCGATTTTTACTTTTGCAAGTTCTTCGTGAGCTTGTTTTGCAACCAAAAGAGATTCATCTATAAAAGACTTGCGGCTTTCTACCATTTTTAAAATGATAGGAAATCCAAAACGAGAAAGTACGATGACAACAATTCCAAAAGAGAGAAACATCCAGAATAGTAATCCAGATTCGGGCGTTAATAAAGCCATAAAAATATATTTACAATTTATTGTCTTCTATTGAGTTATAATACTTTTAACAGCGTGTCAATAAGTACGATTTTATAGTTCTTAAAGAATAAAACCACAAACTACAATAGCAAATAACGCAGCACCTTCTACAAGAGCGGCAGCAATAATCATTGTCATACGAATATCAGCGCTAGCTTCTGGTTGACGAGCAATACCGTCCAATGCAGAACCACCAATATTTCCAATACCAATACCAGCACCAATTGCAGCTAAACCTGCACCAATACCTCCACCTAATTTTGCTAATCCAGCGCTAGTCGCTGCTGCTTGTAATAAAATTGTTAGTAACATAATTTTTGTTTTTTACGATTGTTATTTTATTTATTTATTTTTTCTGAATCTCTTTCTTAATGATTTAATCTTGTGCTTCACATTCACAATCTTAAATGAACGTTTCTTTCTAACATGTGGATGATGTGGCTGAACTCTTGCAAGTCCAATAAACACCGCCGAAAGCATAGTGAAAATATATGCCTGAATATAGGCTACTAAAAATTCTACTACATTTATAAAGATTGACAAGAATACCGACACAACTGTCATGGTTGTATTCATTGCATGTCCTAAGTTTACAGTTACGAAGATCAAGCAGGTTAGCGCAAGTACTATAGAGTGACCTGCAATCATGTTAGCAAAGAGACGGATCATCAATGCAAACGGTTTTGTAAATACACCTACTAACTCAATGACTGGCATAAATGGTATTGGTGCTTTTAACCATACTGGAACTTCTGGCCAAAAAATCTCTCTCCAATATTCAGCTGTACCAAATATGTTTACAATTACAAAAGTACAAATTGCTAATACAAATGTAATGGCTATATTTCCGGTAACATTGGCACCCCCTGGGAAGAATGGTATCAATCCCATCAGATTGTTTATGAAAACAAAGAAGAATACCGTTAATAAGTATGGAGCAAATGTTTTATAGTCTTTACCAATACAAGGTTTAATTACATCATCATTTATATTCATGATGAACATTTCCATAAACCCTACAAATCCACCTTTTGACTCATGTTTGTTCTTATCATAAGAAGTAGCAACAAACATGATTATTGAAATCAGCAGTATACAACTTAACAATAATGAAAAAGTAACTTTTGTGATGGAGATGTCAAATGGACGAACTTCTTCTTTTTTATCATTCAGTTCAACTACTTTTCCTTTGTAGTTTCCCTCTTCTGCTAATTTAAAACCTTTATATTCATGTCCATCAAATAATCTATTTGATAAGAAACTATGCCAACCCGTTGTAGAACTGTGTACGATGATCGGCATTGGAATACTGTATTCTGTATCACCAATTTTTGTTATGTGCCAAGTATATGCATCAGATACGTGCTCTAAAATAAAATCTCGAACATTGAACTGTTCTTTGTGTTGGACCGATTCTGCTTTCTCTTCAGCCATGACCATAGTCCCAGACATGAAAATCACTAGAAAGCAGAATATCTTATGTAAGTTTTTCATCAACAAAATTCTTTTTAATTTCTTTTTCTGTACTATAGAAAATGTAAGTTTCTAAAGCTAAGTATATAAAATAAAAGCCTGCGAATACCATCAAAAAATCACGAGTTTGCACCTTAGTAAAAAGTATAATTACACCACAAAAAATCATAGAAAACAATATTTTACCATACTTTAAAAGCATATATAAATTTGTTAACTTTCTAGCATCTAATTTAGTCGATCTTGTTAATACATAAATTAAGATCAAGGCTAATAAATAGAAGTAGAGTGGTATGATTTGATATATTTCAGAGTAGTGTGTTGGAAAGATTCCTTTTAACAAGAAACCTGCT
>CANFFA010000108.1 GCA_947445425.1 Paludibacteraceae bacterium | reverse complement strand
TATCGTTAGGATTTAAATTTTGTATTTAATACTGCAAAAATACAAAAAATAACTGTCAACTAACTTTAAGATTATTCACTCTGGTGGTAATTCATTTAAAACTGCCCAAAAACTGCCAATCTGCTTCACAGCCTCAATGAATTTTTGAAACAAAACGGGTTTAAGAACATAAGCATTTACACCCAAATTATAGGCATTTACGATATCCTTTTCCTCTTTTGACGAAGTTAATACAACAACAGGAATTGCCCTAAAAGCTTGATCTGCACGAATGGCCTGCAGGGTTTCAATACCATCCATTCGGGGCATTTTAATATCCAGCAGAATCACACAAGGATTGCCATTGCTCAATGGTTGATCAGTAGCTTTTCGTCGGAGATATTCCATTACCTCAACGCCATCATTTAAAACTACAATCGGATTGGCAATTTTATTTTCTAACAAAGCTTCAAGCGTTAACTCTACATCGTTTGGATTGTCTTCGGCTAATAAAATTGATTTTAAATTATTCATGATTCAACATTTAACAGATCATCGATTTGTTGTAATTCGTACTATTTTTTTGATCCTGTTCATCCTTCTTTGAGACTAGAATGTTTTAATTTCAGAAAAAGGAAACAGTTTTCTTGCCTGTAAAAATACAAGTTAAAGAATTAAAATCCTTACATAGAAAGATGGAAAAATGAAATGAATAATAGGGCATTATAAAAATAAAAGGAGGAGAATCTTAATTCCCTATAGAGCAAAAAAAAACAGACCTACAGTATGAACAACTGTAGGTCTATTTTAAATAAATACGATAAGTAAAGCTTATTTTTTCAACATCTTTATTAGAAGTGCTGGAATTTCCTCAGGACGTCTTGCCACAGGAACACCCACTGCTTCAAAAGCAGCAATTTTCTCTTCTGCAGTTCCAGTACCACTAGAAATAATAGCACCAGCATGTCCCATTCTTTTACCTTCTGGAGCAGATTGTCCTGCAATAAAAGCAACTACTGGCTTCGTGACATTCTCTTTAATATATTGAGCAGCTTGTTCTTCAGCATCACCACCAATTTCACCAATCAACACAATGGCTTCAGTTTCGGGATCATCTTGGAACATTTGAAGCAATTCTTGAAAATAAAGTCCTGCAACTGGATCACCACCAATACCCACACAGGTACTTTGACCTAAGCCATTAGTTGTAAGTTGATGTACCATTTCGTAAGTTAAAGTACCACTACGGCTCATCAAACCAACACCACCTTTTAAGAAGATATTACCAGGTAAAATTCCAACCAAAGCTTCACCAGGAGTAATAAGACCAGGGCAATTAGAACCAATTAGTTTGGTACCATTTTTCTTTAGGTAAGGAGTCACTTTAATCATATCTAAAGTCGGAACACCTTCAGAAATAGAAATTACCAAAGACACTCCTGCTTCAGAAGCCTCTAGTATAGCATCAGCAGCCAAAGGAGCTGGTACGAATATAATTGAAGTATCAGCACCTGTTGCTTTAACAGCATCACTTACGGTATTAAAAACTGGAATACCATCCACTTCTTGGCCACCTTTACCTGGAGATACACCACCCACTACATTTGTACCATAAGCTTTCATTTTTGAAGCATGAAAACTTCCATCACGTCCAGTAATACCCTGAACAATTAATTTTGTATTTTTATTTACTAATATACTCATTGGTTTATTTTTTTAGGCGTTCTTTTTTGAGATCTGGAATGTTTATTTTTATTCACAGTTCAAAGTTTAAAATTATTGTTTAAAATTACAAATGTGATATTGTTTCACAAAGCGTAATCGCCTTTTGAGCTGCTTGGGTCATGGTTTCAACTACTGGAAGTTGAGCTTGTTTTAAGATTTCAAGACCTTCTTTAGAATTAGTACCAGCAAGACGAATTACAATTGGAATCTCAACTTTTATTTGCTCCAAAGCTGCTACTAATCCACGAGCAACATCATCACAACGTGTGATACCACCAAAGATATTAATCATCACTACCTTTACCTTTGGATCAGATAGAATTAAATTCATAGCGTCAATAACCTTTTTAGGACTAGAACTACCACCAATGTCCAAGAAATTAGCAGGCTCACCACCATAAAGCTTGATCATATCCATCGTTGCCATTGCCAATCCAGCACCGTTCACCATACAACCGATTGATCCATCTAAACGAATAAAAGTTAAACCTTTTGATTTTGCATCAAGCTCAACTTTCTCATCTTCATCTGGTTCCATAATGGCTTCAATAGCAGATTGACGAAATAATGCATTGTCATCAAAATTCATTTTACCATCAAGCGCCAACAAATTACCCTCATCAGTGATTACCAATGGATTAATCTCAACCAAAGAAGCATCTGTATCCATAAAAATACGATACAATTTTTGGAACATATCAGCAGCTTGTTTTACCAATGAAAATTCGGTAAAAAGTGAAAATGCGATTTTACGAGCCAAAAACGGAGTCATACCCAAGTCTGGATCGATAGGGAATTTCAAAATAGCATCTGGATTTTCCTTGGCAACTTCCTCAATCTCAACACCACCTTCACGACTTGCCATGAAAATTACAGATTTACTCTTACGGTCGATGGTAAGTCCAACATATACCTCATTGTTAAATCTTACGCCTTCAGCAACCAACACTTTCTCAACTGTATAACCTTTAATATCCATACCTAAGATTGCAGTTGCTGCAGTAGTAGCTTCATCTAAAGATTTTGCAAGTTTCACCCCACCAGCTTTTCCACGACCACCGGCTAAAACCTGAGCTTTCACAACCACTGGTAAGCCTAATTTTTGAGTAGCACTACTCACTTCTTCTACTGTAAAACATAATTCCTCCCTGGTAACAGGAATTGAATAGCGCGAAAAGATCTCTTTCGCTTGGTATTCATGAATCTTCATTGACTTTTAATTTAATTGATTAGTATGTGTTTAAAAACTTAATAATTTTCTTGAATTGATAGAATGAAAAATTGCAAATTAGTTTTTATCTGACAATTATAAAAACATTAAACGCTACAATTGAGAGACAACTTGTATAAAACTAAAAAATGTATGTTTATTCAGCTTTAAATGATAAACACTTCATTCCATTCGTATGTTTAGCCACAAAAGCAATAGTTTAATTAAAGTAGTATAATTATAGCGAATAAATGTATATTCAATTATATATACCCCCAACCACAAATTATCGACAATTTCTAAAAAATAAGTTCAAAGATAAAAAACGACCTAATTTATTCGGTTTAAATAAAAAAAGACTTTACATTGTTCTATTCAATAAAGCTCTATATAAAATTTGAACAAAAAAAAAGAGAACCGATGACTCGATTCTCTTTTCTCTATAATTATAAATTTATCTAGATCCAACGTACATAACAGAAATCCTGACGATGTGGCAGATCTGCATTTTTAGGGAACATACGGAAACCATATTTAAAGGTTCCTGACATATTCAATTGTTTTTCGATATTGAAATACAATTTAGAACCCTCAGCTTTTACCAAAGTAAGCTCTTCTACGCTGTACAATTTATCATTGTTATTATTATCCAACTTAGTAGCTACAAGTTCAATACCAATTCCTTTTTCAGCATGGTCATGCGTATCAATTAAGATATTGATACTGTTAATTTCACCAACTTCTGGATTCAAATTCAACTTTTCAGGAACATCAACCGACACTACTTCAATTTTTGGCCATAGTTCAGCAATCTTTTCTTTCCAAGCAGCAATTTCTTTCGCTTTAGAGAAATTATTTGCTTTTAATTCAATTGAACGTGCAGCCAATTTAGAATAGAATTTAGCAATATAATCATCAATCATTCTCTTGGTAGTATATCTTGGAGTAATCAATGCAATAGAGTTTTTGATCACTTGTACCCATTCAGGAGAAAAACCTTTGGTATTTTTGGCATAATAAAGTGGAACAATTTCATTTTCCAACATACTATAAATAGTAGCTGCATCCAATTGATCTTGGTGCATTTCATTTTCATAAGTACGTTTTTCGGTCAATGCCCATCCAGCACCTTTCACATAACCTTCTAACCACCAGCCATCAAGAACTGAGAAATTCAAAACACCATTCATTTGTGCTTTTTCACCAGAGGTACCAGAAGCTTCCAAAGAACGAGTTGGTGTATTCAACCAAATATCAACACCAGAAACCAAGCGTTTTGCCAAACGCATGTCATAATTTTCAAGGAAGATAACTTTTCCTAAAAATTGAGGCATACGTGAAATTTCAATAATACGTTTGATCAAACCTTGACCACCACCATCGGCAGGGTGTGCTTTACCTGTAAACAAGAATTGAACAGGACGAAGTGGATCATTTACAATACTTTCTAATCTATTCAAATCAGTGAACAATAAATGTGCACGTTTGTAAGTTGCAAAACGACGACCAAAACCGATGATCAATGCATTTGGATTAATAGCTTCCAAAACATTTACAATACGAGAAGGATCACCTTGGTTTTTCAACCAACTATCACGGAATTGAACACGGATATAGTCAACCAATTTATTTTTCAAGCTCATTCTCGTTTTCCAGATTTCTTCATCTGGAACAGAATAGATAGCTTCCCAAATTTTCATGTTCGATTGATCGCCATAAAAATCTTTGGTAAAATGTTTTTCGTACAAAGCTTTCCATTCAGAAGAGGTCCATGTTGGTAAGTGAACACCATTGGTCACATAATTCACATGAGATTCTTCAGCAAAGTAACCTTTCCAAATCGGCTGGAACATTGATTTTGAAACTTCACCATGCAACCAGCTCACACCATTTACATATTGACAAGTATTACAAGCAAAAGTACTCATGCTGAATTTTTCATATCCATCACCAGGACGCTCACGACCCATGTCGATAAATTCACCCCAAGACAAGGTTAATTTGTCAGGAAATTCATTCATATATTTACTGAACAAGCCTTCATCAAAACTATCATGACCAGCAGGTACTGGCGTGTGAACTGTATAAAGAGAACTGGCACGAACCACTTCTAAAGCTTGATTGAAATCTAATTTTTCATCTGCAATTAAATCAACCAAACGTTGTGCGTTGATCAAGGCAGCGTGACCCTCGTTACAGTGGTAAACTTCTTTCTTGATACCCAATTTCTTAAGTGCCAAAATACCACCAATTCCCAAAAGGAATTCTTGTTTCATACGATTTTCCCAATCGCCACCATATAATTGGTGAGTAATTGGCTTATCGTGTTCGCTATTCATATCATTGTCTGTATCTAACAAATAGAGTGAGATACGTCCAACAGAAACTTTCCACAAATAAGCATATACAATACGACCTGGGTAAGGTACTTCTACTATTAAGGGTTGTTCGTTCTCGTCTTTTACTTGTTTAATTGGCAAATTATTGAAATTTTGCGCCTCATAAACAGGTAATTGTTGACCGTCAACAGAAAGAGTTTGCGTAAAATAACCATAACGGTATAGGAAACCCACCGCAGTTAAATCAACATTACAGTCACTGGCTTCTTTTAAATAATCACCCGCTAAAACTCCCAAACCACCAGAATAGATCTTCAAGACTTCAGTCAAACCATATTCCATACTGAAATAAGCAACCGTAGGCGCTACATTTGGTTTTGGAGCATCCATATAAGCTCTGAAATCAGCATAAACAGCATCCACTTTGGCAATAAACTCAGGGTCATTACCCATCGCAACTAACTTATCGTATTTGAGGATATTCAGTAAAAGTACTGGGTTTGAAGAGGCTTCAACCCAAGCTTCAGCATCAATACTGCGAAAAAGACTTTTAGCCTTGGAATCCCATGACCACCAAATGTTTTGTGCAATTTCATCTAATTTATTCAAACTTGCAGGCAAATGTGATTTTACATTAATCTCCCTTAAGTTGATTTCATTGGCTGAGTTAACTTTAATTTTCATAAGTTTTGTTTATTCAATTATTTACTAAATATAAATTACTTGAGTTGATGTCTTTTGATAATGGGTACAAAAATAACTAAAATAATTAACAACAAAGTAATAAAGTTGTTAAAGGTCATTTTTAGTAACTACTCAGCACCCAACCGTCTGATATAGAATATTTTAATATTTGGCCTGAAAATAGTTTAATTAAAGTGCAATTAAATTAGGTCATCTACTTGATTTTCATTACCTTTACGTAGTGGAAGAGCAGGTATTAGACATATCATTTGTAATAAAAGCTATCAATGTTGAAATTGGTAGTATGAAGACTCAGCTCGATACTGCACTGGCAAAAATCACTGTACTCGAAGACGAAAATGTTAATTTAAAGTTACGTTTATCCGTCTACGAGACACCCAAGGACAGCCATAATAGCAGCACTCCGCCATCACAAGATTCACTGAAGGTTCAGAGTGAAAAAGCGAAAAAACTCCTCATGACACAGTCATTAAGAGAGAAATCGAATAGACCATCTGGCGGGCAGCTTGGTCACGAAGGTACAACCTTAGCATTTAGTGATACGCCCGATTTTATTGAAAAGCACCAACATCATTACTGCACAAGTTGCGGTAATGATTTGTCAGATATAGAAGGCGTAATTGTTGGTGCTCGTCAAGTTGTTGATGTGCCAATACCTGTCAGACCCTTCATTACAGAACATCGTATAATCAGAAAAAAGTGTAGTTGTGGTCACTGTTGTGAAGCAAACTTCCCCGCAGCGGCCAAATCAAAAGTATGTTACGGTCCTAACATTGAAGCTACCGTAACTTATTTAAGCTGCTCTCAATACATACCCTACAAGCGGCTAACAGAGGTATTGAAGGACTGTTTTGGAGTTAGTTTAAGCCAAGGCACTATTGACAATATATTGTCGTATATGAAACAAAAATCCCAAACCGTCTATGATGCGATTCGCTTTAAAATAGAGCAAGCCACTACTGCAGGAGGAGACGAAACAGGTGTAAAAATAAATGGCCAAGGATACTGGATATGGGTATTTCAAACACCTAAACTCACTTACACCTATTGTGACAAGTCTCGTGGAATAATAGCCATACACAAACACTTTAAAGACGGGCTGCCAAACGCCGCATTGGTCACTGACAGGCATGCATCTTATTTTAATCTAAATGTAGCTGGTCACCAACTTTGTTTGGCACACATATTACGAGAACTAATTTACCTGACCGAATTAGATCCAGAACAAACATGGTCTTCCAGAATGATGGAATTGTTAAGAGACTCCATTCACAAAAGGAAAACCGAATCATGGGAACTTATCGATAGAAAGTCAATTC
>CANFFA010000107.1 GCA_947445425.1 Paludibacteraceae bacterium | reverse complement strand
TTCTACTTTTAGATTTTAAACGTCATTTTGATTTTTATAGTGTCGGTCAATATCCCGCTTTCTATTTTTATGTCTGACAAGCATTTGTTCATGAAGTCTGGCAACCGTTTCTTGGTCTGAAAACAATTGAGCAAGAATCATGATTCTCGTATCCCTGATACTCATAAGGGCGTACTCAGGTTTGCGGGCAACTTTTAGTGTCAGCAAATACAAGCCTGCCATCATTGTTAACGATTGGTGATGCTGCCATGCGTTCCATTTTCGAACTTGATAACCAGAGAGTCCTAACTCATTTTTTGCATCATCAAACGACCGCTCAACCCAGTATCTACTGCACTGAAAATAGGCATATTCCTCTCTTGTGTATTGGTCAACTTTCCCATTGCTAAAACTGTACTTTATCTTTGGATTGGTTTCTAGGGTGCGGGTAATAATAAGTGTTCTCTCACGAGCATTACTCTCGACTCCATCCCAATGCCATGTCTTTGCAGTGTGCACATAAACATACTTCCAACCCTTGGTAGTTTTCCTAACCTTGACTTTTTCCCATTGTTCATCAGTTAGACTTTTATGATAGTTGTCTATCCTGAAAGTCGGCATATCCGCTTTTACTTTTGTGGGTGTTTTACCCATTTTACCTTTCTTTTGAGGTACTGAAAAGGTTGGTTCTTCTAGGTAAATCAACTCATCTTTATGGACATCCAAAACATAAAACAGCCCCTCCTTGTCCAATCCATGGGTTAATTCTGTATTGTGCCCATACAAACCATCTCCTCCAATCCAATCGAATTTAACTCCTAATTTCAAATTCGACTTAATCATCGATAAAGCCATTTGTGGCTTGGTTTGAAAAACCTGATTCTCCTCCGGAATACCAGCTTTATTACAACGGTCCTTATCGTTAGTCCACTTCTCTGGTAAAAATAATTTTACATCGATTATACCCACATGATCTTCATTGCAAAGAGAACCATATACAGCTACCTGGCAGTTATCGACTTTACCCGAAACCCCAGCATATTGACGAGCTACTCCTACTGACTCTTTCCCCTTTTTCAGATGGGAACTCTCATCTATAATGAATCCAGTAGGCTTATTACTTTTTATCTTACATTGAGCTAATAAGGACGAAGTTTCAAGTGCTGTATGATTATTGACCGCTTGTGAATTCCATTTTGATTCGCTCAGAAAATTATGATATTGATGATAGGCTGTCTCAGGGATTTGTTCAACCATACGTTCCATATTGGTGTGATTCTTTTCGCATTTGAGCAATCCCAAAAGATAGGATTGAGCTTTACTGATATTGTTGGTTCGATGAACCACAAATAAATCTCCATATTTCAGAAGAAATGAATCAACGTCAACTAGTTGATTATCTGCAAAATACTCAATTTTGGAAAAATTTTTTTTTTCCGACAGTAGGTGATGCATATCAACTTCTATCAGAGTATTATTATTCCTCGATTACAGTATAAAGATAGTCATAATCATTTATATATCAAAATATTAGGCTGAGTTTTTAAAGTCTAAAAGTAGAACTAAATTTTAAAATTGGATATTGCTTGTAAAATAGAAACAAGACCAAATTTACTTCGCTCACGCTTACTTGTTAATTTTATCAGTTTTAATAGGTAGCTAATCTTTTTTACATAATGATGCACACTAAATTATTTTTCATTTTTCTGTTTCTCTCTACAACAACTCTAATGGCACAAGAAGTGTATTTCAATGATACTCCGAGTGACTCCATTAAAATATCAAAATTAGACTGTATCCATTTGGGTATTTCTTCTTTTTCGAGGAACAATATGCTTCCTATTGTAAGTGTTGGCTATTTTAGAGAGCTGCGTTTAAGTAATACGATAGGATTGATAATAGATACTAACATTAAGAATGTTTTAACTACAATGAAAACTTCTATTAGCAGTATCAGTGTAGACGGTTATATGCAATTCAACAGTGTATTTGTAGATGCTATACATGGCTCTTTTTCCATAGAACCTCGCTGGTATTATGCTTATAAAAATCGTTATCTGAATGGCAAAAAAACAGTCTTAAATTCTGGTTGGTTTGTTTCACTGCCTATTAATTATGAAAGTGGTTCGTTAAATAATGATTTCCCTAATGACTTCTCCATTGAGATACCTTTTGGCATCCTAGTTGGAAATTATATTTCAGCCTCTCCTCAGATAGGTTATCGCTATGCATTGTCTGATAAGTTATTATGTGAAGCAAGTCTGAAATATTCTATTGAGATCTATACATCAAATGTGCCTTTTATTGAAAACAGTAATAAGGGATATCTAAATTATAAAATTGGATATTGCTTTTAATGTGTCAAAAACAGTGATTTAGTAAAGCTTTATAAATGATAAAACAAGCTAATATATTAACAATTATCTCAATGGCATTGGGTTTGCTGGGCTGCGTAGACACAGTTCAGGAGAATGCACCTTGGAATACTACAGCTATTCCTGTAGTATATTCGGTCATTTCTCCAGGACTACCCGTTGAGGTTTATTTAGGAAAAACAATAAATTCAAATCTTTCAACTGACAATAATCCTTTTCCGGAAGCCCGTGTGTTTATATGCGGTGCTGATAGTATGTGGATTGAGTTGACTAGACAGTCAGCTGATACAGCAATTTATAATGACAAGGAGAAAAAACTACAGATTGAAAAAGGTAAAATCTATTTCATGCGAATAAAATTAAATGATAAAGTACTACATGCTCAAACGACCGTTCCAAATCAAGCTGGAATTATTAATGATGCAAAGTGTAGCTTTCCAGATACAACCAGCGGCTCATCAGGTGGAATTCTGAATATAAACGGCGTGGACGTAGACTGCATAATCTGTTGGCTTAGTGTCAAATATAGTCTGCCCAATGACAAAGAATATGGTTGTTATTTATCAGCATTTTCCAATGAGCTCGGCAGTGCCCCAAATTTAACAACCGGAACCTATCTCGATGACACCTTCTTTTGTCCCAAAGATTCCGCATCGTTTTTGTTGAGTATGATGACTACTGATAAGATGTTTGCAAAATTCAGGCTGTCCAAGTACATAAGCCCCTATTTACTTTCTAATGGAGGACTTGCAGGGGTTCTTGAGTTATATGGAGGAGTACTCCCTAACTTCTCTAACATCGAAAATGGTGTGGGTGTTTTTGGAAGTTATTTACTGACAAGTAAACAGGTGAATGTAAGTAAAACGAATTAATGCAGATGAGAAACACGATTATAACAAAGCTGTTTGTTCCTTTTATAGCAATTTTCACATCAGTTGCTGGATTATCCGCACAAGAAACAGCCTCTCGTTTTCATGTACAAGGAAGAATTATTGATGGCAAAACAAAGCTTGGGATTAAACGGATTCCCATTACTGTAATGCCATTCAAGAAAGTGGTGGAAGCTGACTCAAAAGGTACTTTTAAGTTCAATATGCCTAAAGGGAAAATCAGTTTCGTAATTGATTACTACCCATTTGACAAACAAGTCATCAACCTGGACTTACATGCGGATACCACCCTTTTGATTGAGTTGCATTCCCCTTTTTCATCCCAGTATCTCGAAGAAGTTGAAGTTACTGCAAGTAATACGGTTACGGAGAAACCAGCCAGTTTATCCCAAATCAATAATAATCAGCTAAAAACGCTCCCGGCAATAATAGGTGAACGGGATATTCTGAAAGCATTAACCATGACCTCTGGTGTCACTTCAAGTAGCGAAGGAGCTGCTGATATTCAGGTGCGCGGAGGCGTTCATGGACAGAATCTCTATCTGTTGGATGGAATTCCGATGTATTCAACACAACATTTATTTGGATTTCTATCGACCTATAATCCCAGTATCATTCAGAGTGCAAGCCTATATAAGTCTGATTTCCCGTCGGAATATGGGGGTAAGTTATCTTCTGTATTGAATGTTACAACAGAAGATGCTAATACGACTAAATTCAAAGGTGAAGCTGAAATTGGATTGTTGTCCAGTAAAGCCAGTTTAAATATCCCAATCGTAAAAGATAAATTGGCACTTGCATTAGCCGGTAGAATTTCGAACTACAGTCTACTCAATTTGGCATCTATAGGGAACAAGGAAACACAGTTTTTGCTCTATTTTGATGATATAAATGCAAATCTACTCTATAAATTATCAGAAAAAGACAAACTTAAATTGACCTTTTTTACCAATAATGATGGCATGAAGGTTTCTCAAACTATGATGGGAGCCTCTACCGAAGTATGGATTGTGAATAATCAACGTAATTTGGGACTAAATTGGTATCGAAAAATATCCGAACGTACCGAAAATCATCTTTTGTTGTATACCGATCATTTTGATTTTAATTACGGTTTGTCATCCCGAAGTCTTTTGACCAATTTCACTAATTTCTATCAGACCATTACAAGTATTTCATCCACTGGATTAGAGAATAAATACTCCATAAAACTCACCGAAAAACTAAAACTGAGTAGTGGTTTTTCAATGAAATCTTATGGGTTTTCTCCAAATAAGGCCTATTTCTCTGATTCAAGTTTGACTAAAAACAAAATCGTGGAATCTAATCGGCAGATTGAAGGAGTTGCTTTTACAGAAACCGAATTGTATTTCAATAAACGGCAACGACTGAACACCGGTCTGAGGTTTAGTTCTATAGGGAATTCAAGTAAGAGGTATCTGAATTTCGAACCTCGAATAGGTTACCATGGTATTTTTGCCAATAATTATTCTATCAGTGCATCTGCTGGCCGTATGACCCAGCCAATTCATCGGGTTGCAAATTCAGGATTAGGATTTCCCGTGGAAATGTTTGTTCCTTCGGATTTAAACATTAAACCAGAAGCATCTTGGAATTTTTCGCTTGGAGTTGGTAAAGATATTACACTAGGTAAAAATAAATTTGGAATAAAAGCAGATGCCTGGTACAAATCATTTGACAATATTGTTGAATATCAAGATGGTTACGATGCGGTTATTTCAATATTAGAATTTCGAAATAATCCGGCAAGTGATCTGACGAAATTTATTACCCAGGGCAAAGGAAAAGCCTATGGAATTGATTTTTCATCCTACTTTTCATCTAAATCGTTGTCATTGAATGCAGAGTACACTCTGATGAAAGCCACAAACCTCTTTGCTGAGCTAAATAAAGGACAATCCTTTGCGGCATCTACCGATATTCGAAATTCACTCTCTTTGACCGCAGAATATAAACTTTCAAATAAATGGATATTTTCAGCGACATGGCAGTACCGTTCAGGAAAACCAATAACACTTCCTACTCAAATTCTAACTTATCCTAGCCAAGACCCCTTATCAGGCAAACTAGACTATTCAAAAATACAGTATCAATTTATTGAATCAGAAAGAAATAATTATCGAATGAAGTCCTTTCATAAACTTGATATTTCGATTTTATACAACTACAAAGCCTACTATAAATATGATTGTTCAACTTCATTTGGCATTTACAATGTATATAATCAGAACAATCCATATTTGTATTTTATTGATGCTGTTCACAATCCAGATGACTCTTATACACCGATATTGAAATCAATGTCTCTATTTCCTATAATGCCCTCTTTCAATTGGTTGGTGACGTTTTAGAATTAGGTCTACATTATGAGATTGAAAAAAAGCTAACGCACTGAGTTTAGATTTTCAAAACACAATATCTTTTATATTTTAACGTTTCATTATCTCATCCCCTTTGTTTCACTCACCACTTCAATAATGCGCCTAAAATTAGTCTTCAGTCTCGTGTTGGTGGCATCGACCCTCTTCGCCCAAAAAGAAGTATTCTTCAATGAAGTCAAAAGCGAAGACATAAAAGTCAAATCTCTTCACGGTTTTGAAATGCGCTTGGTTCCACTCTCCAACAGTTACCTTCCCTATCCTAATTTTTTAGCTTTGACTTATCCGCTGAGTAGGTCGGCCTATGTTGGCTGTTTTTATGAACAACGCATCGCCTCTTTTTTGACTGTGACTCCAAGTATTGGTCTTAACAATGTGATGTATAGTGAACTTACAGGCGGATCATCTAGCATGAATAACTTTTTCTTTTATACCACTGATCAAAAGTCGATTTATACCTATGCAATGGAACTTGAATTAGGAATTGAGCCTCGTTTTTATTTAGATAACCATAGTCGTCAGTTAGTAGGAGGTGGGCAGTTAAATTCAGGTTGGTTTCTATCCTTTCCTATTGCGTTAAATTCTATTTTGCTTCAAAAGCCCTATAGTATTTTTCAAAATTCGAGTTGGATACAAAAATATTATAGTGGACTCTTAACGCTGAGTGCTAGTTTGGGCTATCGTCGGGCTATTTCAAAGTCTTGGTTTTTGGAAGCAAGTGTGGGTCTTGGGTCAAAGTATTATTTGCATAAATACAGTCTTCTACAACCCGATCTGAATACTCAATGTATATTAAAAGCTGGATATTCACTCTAAACCAATGCTCAATGACAAAAAAGCATGTCGGAATTTTTATTGTCTTTTTACCAATTGTTTTGTCTGCCCAAAAGGAGATTTTCTTTGGAAACAATATTCCTAAGGCTGTGCCCGTAAAAATGATGCGAGGTGTTGAAACCCGAATCACTGTTTTTCCAACTGGTGATGATTACACCCTTTTATCGCCAATAAATTCTTTGAATAGCGCCACTTATCTTGGCTATTTTAGTGAAACCGTTATCGCTGAGGATTGGATCCTGTATAAAAACATCGGGTTTCAGCTGGTAAATTACAAGACCTTTTCATGGCAGTCCAAACATTCGAATGACCCCACCTCTCGTTATCCTGATATAGTCTCCTCTAGCTCTGCTTCTGCTCTGGAATTGTTGGCCAGTGCCGAACCTAGATATTATATGGAATCGAATCAGGAAAATTCTCTGCATAATTCCGGTTTGTATTGGTCTTTCCCTTGTCTGCTCCAAGCCATCCTGTTGCACACTCCCCAACCCACTCTTCACAAGGGCTGGTTTCCCACTACCTTGTACTACGATTTATCTGTTTCGCCATCTTTGGGGGTACGACAGGCTATTTCTAAGCAGATTTTTTGCGAGTTCAGTGCCGGCATACTGTTCTCTTTTCGCGAATATCCTACTTATTGCACAGGTCTAGAGCCCATGTTTCAATTAAGACTGGGACAGTTTCTTTCCCGTTAAATTCAAAATATCATGATGAAATCTCCAATTGTTACTTCCTTATTAATGCTCCTAATAGTGTGCTTATCTACCAGCTGTGACCGTACCGAAACAGTAGACGCACCTTGGAGTACTGCTCCAAT